>NZ_JAUBPI010000067.1:0-34993 GCF_036700645.1 Microcoleus sp. S36b_A4
TGTTTTGGTAAAAATTGTAATCTCACACTTTTTTCATTATAACCGATAACTAATCAACTTATTTATTTTTCATTCCTAACTCGGCGTTTGGATTGTTTTACGCTCTTGATTCCGAGTTCGGCATCGATGTCGGGTTCCATGCCTAATAAATGGACGTTGCGCTCCATCCATTCGCTAACTTCATCTAGGGTGGCAGCGCGCCGTTTCAAGGGTCTTGGCTGCGGTTGTTGGGGCTTTGGATGCTGGGCTTTGATGCGATTGGCTTGGTTCCGAGCTTCCTCAAACTCTTGCGGGTCAGCATTCTCGGCTGCGTCTATCGCTTCATTGATCCGGCGGGTTGCCTGCTTTTCGGGTGCTTCAACTTGGCGTTGGATGAGCTTGTTCTCGTTGATTTCGAGGAGCCTCGCCTTCACTCGTTGGAGGTTGCGCTTGCGGGCTTGGGCCGATTCCAAACCTAGGAAGAAATCCGGTGCTGCGATAAATTCCTTGATACCGCTGTTCACCTTGGCGGCTAGTTCGAGCATTTCACCGAGGAGTTTGGCTGACTTGGACGTGAGCGCCGCTGCTCCCGTGGTGTCGAAGTAAATGCGCCCTTGCCAGCAAGTATCGCCCCGCATTTGCTCGACCAGCACGTCCGGGATGTTCGAGAAATTGGGTGCAGAGAGGGCGACCGCCCGCTTGTTGGGATTGCGGAAGTCTGCCTCAATTCTGATGCCGCTGGGGAGGTCACTCGTGTACCGCGCTACGTTTTCTAGGGATTCTGACGATTCGTCTTCAATGCGTTCGAGGATGCGGTGCCCCCACTCGTCCAGGGCTACTGAGAGCAGTTCTTCGGTAACGGCCAGCAAATCCTTGAGTTTGGTCAAATCTTGGATGCGGTCTAAACCAAAGGTATCCTCGAAATGAGCGCAGAAACGCTCCCAAAGATATTTATTGAGCTGTTGGGAATCCCATTCATCTTTGGAATAGGAACCGTCTTCTTGGCGGCAGCCCGGTGCGATGACGAATTGCTCTAATTCTCCCTTGGATTTAGCATCCGTGAAGCTGGCTCGTTTATCTCGGTGCTGCCAAGCGACTTGTCTCAACCCGTAGTAGAGTTTCTTGTAGGTGGCGAGGGCATCCTTGATAACCGTTTGGGCTTCGGCACCGATTGCCGCTTTTTCTGAAGCCTTGGGCGCGTAGATTCCGAGTTGCGATTTGTTGATGAAGTTCACGGTTTTTCTCCTGAATTTGACTTGTGTTTGCACCGAATGCGAAAGCAGTTTTATTTACTTTCCTTTTTTCTTTTCTCTTCTTGTCTCTGAGCCTTTTAATGCCTTGCTCAGGGCAGTCTTTTAGGGACGGTAGCGCACGATTCTCAGAGCCAAGTTGTATTGATTGGCTAGATTAATCATGTGCTGGGTTCCCCGTGATTCTCCATCCCAGAAAACGATGCAGTGAGTGGCATACTGCGCCATTGATTCGTTGCGCCGATAACCCGCTGATTTACCGTATCGATTCCAATCTGCTGGCATTACCTTGAGCGCAATTCCCTTCGATTTGGCGTAGCGTTCGCCGAGGCGATCGGCACCCCGCGCTCCTCCAGATACTATTTCTATCTGGTCTGGAGAATAGCGCTGGAGGTACATATCTACCAGTTCTTCTAGTAATTGATAATCGTTGAAATCTCTGGAACCCGCGATGATTGCTTTGAGCACTGTCTTTTCCTCATGTTGTCAGTACAAAAAAAAGGTAGAGATGTTACTCTCTACCTCGTTTCAAATCCCGTTAACTCAGTTGTTGTTTGTACTCGCTCCGCATTTTCCAAAATGTGATGCTGAAACGTTCTTGGCTGTGCCACAATACTGCGTGGGGTAACTTGCAGTTAAATTCGTAGATATCTCCATCCTCCAAACCAACAACTTCCCGATTGTTGGGTAAACCAATCCCAAACTTTGCGGTTCCGAGATTGACACCCCGGGCGGTAGCTGTTGCGTAGTTGTGATCTCGGTGCCAATCAATTTTCCCGTTGTAGGTTAACAATGCAATATCGCATCCTGGGAAAACTCGCCGAGCAAATTTCTGGATTCGATTGTCCGAATAAGCTGGATAAACTTTGGCATTAGTCCGCAGATCGCATTCGGCAAAAATCCACATTCTCATTCTGCCGGGAGCATAGCGGGATACATCATGGCTCATGTCCTGGATTCGTTCTCGACACCAATTCCTCAAATCTTGGATGGAATTTGGGTCTACTTTGTTGATGAACTTAACTGTCATTGTCTTTTCCTCCGTTAATTAGTTAATACAAAAGCGAGGTCTTTCGACCCCGCCCGAAAACCCTTACAGGTCATTCTTATTCATCCATTCCAAACAATTGACAATCACATCTCCGTGACACAACTCCGAATCTTTACACCAACAAGTCAACTCCAGAGAATCAAAATCCCATTTGTTCATCAGTTTTTTGGCACTGGTTTGTAAATACTTCAACTCATTCCACGCTGCATTGGGTTTCCCCGCCATACCTTCTTTTACTTGTTCCCAAAGCCATTGTCGATAGAGCGCAACTACCTGCTCGCGAGAACCGTGTTTGCCAATTACAAATGGATTGGCTAGAGGGCTTGGCTTTAATTGATAGGCTTTGTTTCCCCGTCCGATGTAGACTCGATGTAGGGCATTGAATCCGAATACACCATCTTTTCCAGATGTTCGTTCAAACATTTGTCTTTTCCTCAGTCACTACACTTTTAGGAGACAGGGGTGCGAGGAAAAGTTAGATTTTGTTAGGCTTGCGCGAGCGTCAACTACTTCTTAGCTAATCCGGTAGTTGCGACCGTTTTGTTGGCTTCTCGCCCTGTGTTTAGTAGCAGTTGGCGAGTCTTCGAGCCTTACTGCTACTTGATACGGGGCGAGAAGCTTACAAAACTGCCAGCTACCCGATTAGCTTAGAAGTTGTCCGCGAACCAAGTCTTACAAAATCTTGCTTAGGTCAAGGCTTAGAGTTTGCTCTTGAGAAGAGGTTAGAATTGGCAAGATTTCAGACGCCGACAACACGCCAAAATAAATAGAATAATTCGTTGTCGGCGTTTGAAATCTTAGCCAATTGTTAGCGAGTCGAAAGATTGCAAACTGTTACTTGCTCTCGGACGCTTACGGAGACTTAGCAAATACGGTTCGCTTACAAACTGCAAATTTTCACGGACTCACTTGGCGAATACGGTTTGGTTAGTGTCAGTTAGCGAGTCTTCGAGCTTACTGACACTTAGTAAACCCTATTCGATTAGTGAGACAGTGAAAATTCCTTGCAGTTTGTTAGCGAAGCCTATTTGGTTAGTCGGAGTTAGCGTGCGTGAGGCCTTGCACATTTTTCCGACCGCCTCTGTATACTGCCCAATGTAGTGACGGCCCAGCGGCCTGAGCGGCCCCAAATAAATAAAAGCGAAGCAACTGCTTTTGCGAGGAAGTTCGGGGGAGCAATTTCGCATTCATGCTAGAAATCCTCCCCCGAACTTCCGAGGAGTGTCTCCCCCCGAGGGGGCAGGGGGGGGCAACGAAACCAACGCGCAGCAACCTTTTGAACTTCAAGTGCAATCGATAATGCGGGTAGTGAAGTGTTCCCCGAATGTTTGGATTGGAGCGGGCGATCGTGTAGGACAATCGCTTCGTAGTCAAAAGTGCGCTTCATCCCAAAACCATGATGGCAATAACACCACGGGCGATCGTTGATGCAGGCACACTCTTAAAGTAAGGCGCGGACACAGGCAATATTCACCGCTGCTTTGGCTATAATTGTCCTAAAATAACGCCATTTTCCTGCAAATAGTGAACTTCTAGGAACTAAATAAAGGACAATCTACACTTTACAAAACGCTTATTGTGATTGAAAACGAGCTTTTTTCTTCTGTGTTCAAAACTTTCGATAACTACCACATAGGAAATAACATCGGTGAGGTTTAGTTTTGACGGTTAGCAGCAAGTAGTGGGCGAGCAGGGGAGCATCAATACACTTAGTTTTGACGGTTTGCAGCAAGTAGTGGGCGAGTAGGGGAGCATCAATGAAGTTGGTTTTCACGGTTTGCAGCAACTTGTAGAGCGGGTTAGCAAAGGAAGAGCAAACGAACAATGTTACATCCAAAGCCAGAATCACTTTCGAGCGATCGTACTGAAGCGGGGAAGTTACAAAGGAAGCTGCTGCGGGCGGGGGGTTTGGTATTCCCTGCCGATGATTGGGATGTACCCATGCTGATGCCCGAATGGCAAGCAACGGGTCTGGAACTTCCCCTGGACGCTTGGGGTAGCAAAGCTAAGAAGCGGGGAACTACGGGAACGTTCCACTTTTACCAGGATGATTACAAATTTACGCAACTGCTCTCCAATCCGATGGCATTACCGGTTCTTTATCCCAAGGCAGCCTGCGAGTTGAATTTCAGCACCGACTTGAATACGCCCCTGGCTTACCTGATGGGATTGATTTATGCTAAGCGGTGGACGAGTCGGGTTTGGCAATCAGAAGCAGCGATTCGGATTTGGGTGGATGTTAACTTTGCTGCTGAACAAGCTCCTTGGCAACTATTGGGAGTACCCAAAGGATGGAGGGCTTACTCGACTAGGGGATGCGGCGATAACTTCCAGTACAACCTAGACCAGTGGGAAATGGCGTGTGAACGGGCCGAGACGAAGGAAATCGTGTTCTTGGTAGTGGGAGGCGGCAAGAAAATCAAGGAACAGTGTACCAAGCGCCATTGGATATGGGCTCCCAGCTTTTGGGAAAGGGCAACGGGTAAATTTGAGGGAGAAGGGCAAGGGGGAAGTAAGGATGGGCGGCAGGAGTAGCGGGGGATGGGGCAATAAATTTGAGGAAGCGCTTCAGAGGTTAGCGATGTTGGAAGATAACCCGAATACTAAGGGAAAGTACGGCATCAAGCAAGTTAGACCAGGGCGGTGGTCTGTCCTTCCTATTAGTTGGCGGGGGGTGACAAATCCATTTGCGCCATAGAAAAGTGAGCCATGAAACCTGGTTTAGGAGCCACTGTAACTTTAGTCGCGGTGGGTGCCGGTTCTTTAAGAACTTGGTGGATGTAATCAATTCGGGAGGTAAGGAAATCCAATTGTTCTCGGCGCTGCAATGCTTTAGCTGCTTCCTTGAATTCGGGAGACTCAAGCGTTCCCAGATGCACTACAAAGCTCTTGCCCTTTTTACCCGGCAAATCTCGATTGGGAGAGCGCAATCGGTAATAAGTTTGATTGCTGTTGCTGGGTGAATAATCCTCAATGTAAGCACCTTGGGGCAGTAAGGTTTTACACTCCAATCGATAGCGCTGTTTCTTATAATTGACGAGCAAGCGCTGAAGTTCGGAAGGTGGAGTATTGTAAGCTGTGAGAACTTTTGATGGAACCTTGGGGATAGCCCAAATGCAGTTTTCTAGACGCACTAAATCGCATCCCAATATTGCTTGCAGGTAAGCTTTTCCCGAAGTGGCACAGTAGTGTTTTTCAAAGGTACTCCACTTGGTGATGATGCCGTCGTTGAAGCGATATGCCGACTCTTTAGCCTTACCCGACAGCAATCCCACGATGAGATATTTCTGAGCTAAGTTCCAGGCAGCAACCAACACTTGTTCGCGTTCTGCTGGGTCTTCGATTACCGAAAGTACGAAGTTGAGCATTACTGCATCAGCGGGCAATGGGCTCGAATCGGGGAAATAGTACGGGTCGTAACGGCTGATTACGGGATATCCCATAGCGCTCAACCGTTCTGCATCTTGCCCGTAACCGCAACCGTAATCGGTGATGGTAGTTTCTGGGGTGATGAATCCAAAGTCAATTGCCCTTTGGCAAGGTCGGCTTAATTTATGGCGGTTGATAGCTGCTTTGTGGCGGTGTAGCATTTTGTTTGGCGTTGGGTGCGCTGGTTCAACTAATAAGATTGTACCTCCCAGGACTAGCCTGGGAGTGCGATTCAATTATTCAATTAGAAGGGAATATCGTCGGTTGCCCAAGTATCTGTTACCCGGTTGCTAACATCCCAAGAGCTAACATTTCTGAGAGTTGTGGGTGTTTTCGCCGGGGCGGGGACTACCGATACCTTGATTTCAACATTCCGCCTTTCCCAAGAACGGCGGTTGTATGCTTTGAGTTGTTCCAAGTCCATGCCCCACTTTTGCTGAGCGTAACTCACCAGTTGTTCCAGAGTAAAGCGCTTATCCTGGGGCGTTCCGAATACTTCTGCAAACTTAGCTTTGTAGGCATCCCAGGAGAACGTATCGCCTTGAGCTAATTTAGATTTCCTGAGCGCTTTTCCTTGCAGTTCTCGGATGGCATAGTAGGCGCTTGCCCATTCTTTTTCGGAGTAGTCCTTGACGGTAAAGCCATCGCCGAAGGCAGCATCAAAGTTAGGGAGTTGGGGTTGTTTGGCAGTTGTGCGAGCCATAGTGTACCTCTGATTCGTTGTTTTCAACCGTTGCGATAGCCGTTTTGTTGTGGTTTCTTCTGTGCTTTTAAATTGTTTGAGTTCTGGGGAATCGAAGTTACTCAATTCCCCAGACGTGAATTAGCTTTCAGATAAGGCTAAGGGTGGAGATGATGAAAATTGGAGTGCGGGGATGGTCAAAGGGCGTTCTGGTTCCAAGGCTTCCCAAGTCCATTGTTTGGTGGATTGGTCATAACCTAGGAAGTGCTGCTTCCAAGTTTCTAGGGTAGGCTTTGTATGCGAGCTAACGTAACAGCAGGGTGATTTCTTTTTCTCTCCAACTAACTGGCGCTCTACCTCGAACTCGAATACGCACAAGCTCTTGAAAGCAGCATTCTTGGGTTTGGCGGCAATGCCGTTTTCGATGGCATGGCACGCTGTAATCTCGGTGCAGAATTGCTGCCAATGTTGACTGAAACTCGCTTGATTCGCTCCTTTGGCTTTGTAGCTCAAAGGAATTGAATGCAGGGGTTGATTGTCCGAATTGACCAAGAATACCTGGAACAACTGGATGTTGCTAATGCGCTCGTTTTCCTTTGCCGCGCGATCGTACAAGCCCAGGATTACCGTTTGCTGTAGTTTTTCACTTTCATCTCGGTCAAAGGCAAGCACCGGTGTTTTTGGACAAACAATCATCCGGGGTTTGCGGAGAAGGATTCCTTGCTCGGTTTCTCCTGAATTAAAGGTGTACTCGATTAGTTGGGATTCATCGAAATTTAGCCAACCGGCTTGTGCCATCTGATCGGCAGTTACGAAGTAGCCACAGTGTTCTAAATTCGATTCTCCCCGCACTGCTTGAATGCGCGGTAGACGAGCTTCGGGGTCTACGAAATCGGGACTGGCAAACTCGTCACGTTCGATGGTAGCTTCTACCATTTCGGGAGCGGGCATTACTTCGGATTGGATAGCTGCATCGAATTGAACATTTGTATCGGATTTCTTAGCCATGATAAAGCCTCCTATTTTTCACCCCAGCGAAAGCCTTTTACTTTCACTTTCATTGATTGTTAGTTATTGATACTTGATGTTAAAGAACCCCAAATAAACTTAATTACTTGGGGCTGTTCTCTCCCTCTATCTCTGGCTATTGCAGGTGTACTGGATTCACCACAAGCGCTCCATATTCTTCGCCTTCTGGGATGAAGTCTTCAACTAAAGCGCCGTTTACTTTAACTGTGGCTACAGCTTTGTGATTGCTTGTAACTTTGTGATACTCGGAACGCACAGCTTCTCTTGCTTTGTCTTGTAAAATTTCGATGCAGCAATCTTCATCTTCTTCGGGGTCTATTTGCGCCCATAACGAACAGGATAAGTCAACTGAATTAAATCCACCCAAGTTAAATTTACGGGTGTAGCCTACGGCAATGGTTCTGATGTTCATGGGTTTATTTTTCCTAGTGTTGCACCCCAAGCGTTAGCAATTACTTGGGAGTTTTGTTGATTATTAATGCTGTTAGAAATGGTTTGATTCAAAATCATAAGCTTGGGGATTGGGGGTAATCTCGTCCTCAGTCAGCCACTTGGTTTCTCCTTGACCGTTGATACCTTTGACTCCGTAGTACCAAACGGGTTCAGCCATCAAAGAGCCGTGCTGCCACCTGGGGGCGTAGAGTTCGATGCCAAAGATGCGCTTTTCTTCCCAATCATCAATGGGTAAATCTGGGGTAATCAGCCACACTTTTTGACCGATGGAGTATGCCGGTGTCGGGACAAACCACTCATCGGAATCGGCTGCAACTTCGAGACAACACCGCAACTCGATGGTTTGATTAGTTAATGCAATGCGGTAAGGTTTGGGTAATTGAATGGGTTTATCGGGTTGAATTAGCATGGCAATTACTAGCTAGTTTCACCCCAAGCGATAGCCGTTACTTTGATATTTTCTGGTTCATTATAATTAGAATTAATTAATTAATTAATAACTTAATTCACTTCAATAAAAGGGCTAACGCTTTGGTTGAAAACAAGATTAATCAAAGCCATGAACCCGAATCAACCCGGCTGTTATTTGATACACTGGCAACCCGCTATCGGTAATCTAACTAATCCCAGAGCCACGGCATCCCATTATTTAGGCAGCACTCAGAAACCCGTGAGCGATCGCTTCAACGAACACCAATCCAAAGTGGGAGCACGCATCACCAAAGCTGCGGTGGAAAAAGGAAGAGAGTTGGTGTTGGTGAGGACTTGGGATGGCGGGTGGAATCGGGAACGGGAACTCAAGAAGCTCCACAACAATCGATTGCTCTGCCCTATCTGCAATCCCCAGTGCGATCGCAAACACCATAAATCCAGGACGCACAAGAGCTGTGGAGCAGCAGGGAAAGATTAGCGATCGCTTCAAAGGAACACAGGAAATTGGCGGACTCTCAAATCCTCAGACCATTCTTCCATATCGCCTCCTTTTGGATCTTTGAGCGACAGGTATTGACTACCCACAACAGGTCGAGAACCCAATTGTTTCAGGAAGAATGGTACTTCCGCCTCCTCGCATTGTTCTTTAATGGCTCTGAGCAAATCAATAGGGCAGGGTCGTGCTTTTGATTTGGAGGGATGAGATTCTCCGCCTGCAATGATCCAATCCAGACTTGGGTGATTGTGAGGCAACCACTCTGATTTTAAGCGCACTTTCCCACACAATGGCTCCATGCTTAAATAAACAATTGGTTTGTTTTTTAGAAGCCGTTTAATTTCCAGCAACACGGGTACTCGCTGGTCAGCAAAGACTTGGTTTTCTGTGCTAGTTCCAAGCCATACATTAGTTAGCGGCCACTCTCCCTCCATACTATTCTGCTCATTCACAAATATCCTAGATTCTGGGAAACTCTGGAAATATTCAAGCATTCTTTCCGGTCGTTTTGTTAACACTTGAAAAGTATGTTGAGTACACTGAGCCATTTGTTCCCAGACGCGATCGATAAACTCAAAGGGTACATTTTTGTGGAACAAGTCGCTCATGTTGCAAACAAACACCATCATCGGCTTTTGTCGAGGTGTTACCCAATCTAAGCGGTCTAGATGACACTTGACTATTCCCGTCCAATTCAACACCGATTGATTGTCGATTATTGTCTTCTTTACCGTATTAACGTAAGGCTCTGATACTTTAGGATTGGGATTGTGTGCTAATCTCCAACTATCTTTGATAGCGTAGCAATTCATGCACCCTGGACTGATACGTTCGCAACCTGTGGTAATAGGCCAAGTCATATCAGTCCATTGAATCTTGGTGTTTTTAGTCATGATTGAATCCTCATTCGTTTGTACTCATGCCGAGGCTGTAATATTGATACTTCCTCGGCATAGATTATTTAGTTATTCTCTAATTGCTGTTGGTGTTCCTTAGCTTCTGAAATTCTACGCTTGAGAGTGTCTAATGCCGTTATTGCTGTCCAATTACCCCGATTCGCTAGTTGGATATATTGCTGTATCAATTCTTCGGTAATGTGTTGGTCTAGCCACTGCACTAACTCTGCGGTTGCTTGGTGTGCTTGGGGATTGGTGTTGCCGAACATCTCGAACATTCCCAACTTCTGCATCTGCTCTAAGGTCATATTCTTTACCGCTTTTACGGCTTCTTCAAACTCTTGCTCTGAGAATGTGGGTGACTCCTGGGGATGCTGCTGTAACAGAAAATAATCGATTTCTTTGTACGCGCCGACATACATTTTATGGTGAACACAGTCGCATAAAATAGCGTGTTCTGGCATTTCATCATCGGAACCTAAATTGTAGGGTTCCAAGTAAATAGCGAGGGCTATGTGTTCTATGAAAGGTGCATACACCGCGTAGTAGCTAAATGTAGCTATCCCCCTGCCATTGCTCCACGTGGCTTTGCTTCCTTGGTAGTACAGAGCAAAGTATTGAGTGTTGCTGACTCCAATCATGGACGGTAACATGGGTGGCATGGGTACGGGTAATTCGATAAAGTGCGTTCCTAACATGATTCTTCTCCTATTCAAATAAAAACAACGCTTTATCATCATCTTGATGATTCTTGGCATATTCGATGTCTACCTGCTTTCTCAACCCTTCAAACTCATTAAATAAGTCAGTGCGGACGTACTTGGTATTCTTGACACTAAAAAGCTTGTAATAGGCACGTTGCCACTGGTCAAAAGAGTTTAAGGATGCCGTGTAGTACAGCAACCAATCGCAGTTGTTGAGGTGCTTAAATCCCCATTGCTCATTAGTCCATTCGGTATTCACATTTCTGCTATGCCAACAAAGATACACCGCTCCTGGTAATCCTTTGAGTAGCACTATTTCGTACAAGTTCCAAGCTTTTGTGTATTCATGGCACAGTTCTTCGTTGATGCACTCTCCGCATTCATCTAATCCCATTTGAGTGCAATCTAATCCTAAGTTGCAGTGCATAGTGTACCTCTAACTTACTATGTTTTCTACCCTAGCGATAGCCATTTTATTAAAGTTATTTTCTCTTTTTATTTTAACATTTAGCCTGAAACCATCACTTTTATTCATGATTGTTTCAGGCTTGCTGGCAATCTAGCGAACTCTCAAATGAGTTTCTCTTTCTCCGAATTGTGCAACTCGTTGAGCTTCGATATCTCCTGCTTCTAAGGCTTGTCGGATAGCGCCATTATCGGGTGATACTTCAATGCGTTGAAACTGGGGAGGAAGTTGTTCGGGTTCACAAACCAATTTTAGAGGTAACACTCCGCCATTGTTGCTGATAGTTAAACTAAAGCGGTGCAGGCTTAGTTTCTTGACACCTTGGGATTCGAGACAACTTTTGAGTTGTTGCTTCATCCATTCCACTCGTTTGCTATCGGTAACAGCAAGTTTACTCAGGCGTTCTGCTTCAGCCTTGCGTTGTTTACTTAGGGCGTGGCGGTTGGTAATGGCAGCGCAGTAGTTATCAACTTTGGTGAGCCATTGCTCGTAGGTGCTATCCCGTTGTTCAAGGAGTTGTTGCACCGCTGCTTCTAATTCAGGTGTGATTTCTTCACCTTCGATGCTGTCGATTAGTTCATCCAAGTCTTCCAATTGAGCAGTGAGTTGGTGCAATGATTTACCGGATACTCGTTCTTTGGCTCGATGCGCTTCACAACGAGTGGTGATGAGAGCACGTTGGTCTGGATTCATGTGCTGCCACACTCGCTGCACAATGGAGTCGGATTCAGGAGTATCTGGAGTGTCGTGTTGTGTGACTAATTGAGCTTTGAGGGTGCTTAGTGCTTCTATTCCCTGTTCTGATGCTGCTAGCAATTGAGCGCACAGGGCATCCAATAAAGGTGTTTGGGGTGTAGATTCAAGTGATTCAGTGGAAGTAGCAGCTTCCAGGATGGCTGGTGATTGTGTCTTCTTTCTGGGCATGATGTTGTTGCTATGATTGTTTGCACCCATTGCGATAGCCATTTTGTTTGAGTTTTGTTAGTTATTACTTATTGGTTATTATTTAAAATAAAGGAGTTGCCCCAAGTGCGGACTTGAGGCAAGGTTTATTAGGCAATTACCCAAATTAGATTCGTGACAACTAATTGAAACTGCGCTTCTGTTAACCCAATTGTTTCGCCATCATCCGTAGATGCAGCAGCAATTACTTGACCATTAAGTGCAATACTTCGACGGGTGATGCAGGTTAAGGGCAATTCTTTGAATGAGAATTCCTCATCGCAGATTAAATCGATTTTTGGGTCAGGGAATTGGTAGCGCACGTATTCTATATACGCATCCTCGCCTTCAATGCCTACTCGGTTTTGCAGGTCGGCGAGTTGTAACTTTTCTGCTACTTCTAATCGGTGGATTCCGGTATTGTTAATCAAAGCGTAGAGCATAGGTAATTTCCTATTATTTACACCCTAGCGC
The DNA here is from genome assembly GCF_036700645.1 of Microcoleus sp. S36b_A4. Classification (NCBI taxonomy): domain Bacteria; kingdom Bacillati; phylum Cyanobacteriota; class Cyanophyceae; order Oscillatoriales; family Microcoleaceae; genus Microcoleus; species Microcoleus sp. S36b_A4. The sequence goes on from NZ_JAUBPI010000067.1 coordinate 12,284, forward strand.
TAGCCATTTTATTTAAATTATTTGTATATTTAGATTATTATTAATTGGATGGTGCGATGACACAAACACATTTAGAAAATGTCATAATACCCAGACACAAAGCTGCTCTCAAGCGCAATGAATTGAGTTTACCGATGGCTGCTGCTGTTGATAGGGGAATTCTGTTACCTCATCACACGCACTTAGATTATGGATGCGGTCGCGGTGATGATGTTCGCTTCCTCCAAGCAATGGGTTTTCGCTCTAAGGGTTACGACCCTTACTACTTTCCCCGCACTCTAAAAAGAGCGGTTGATGTTGTTACCCTGCTTTATGTTCTGAGCACCATTGAAGTTCCCATGCTTCGGTGTGAAGTGCTCTATCACGCTTACCAACTCACTCGTCAAACTCTGGTGGTTAGCGCTATCACTGGGCGATCGGCTAATCATGCGGGTGTTGCTTACAATGATGGCGTAATTACGCGGTGGGGTACGTTTGAGAAGTGCTACTCACATACCGAACTCAAGCACTTAATTGAAGATACTTTGGGTGTACCCGCTCGTTACCTGGCTCACAATACCTATACCGTTTCTCATAACTCTCATGCTCTTCCTTTGATAATCCACAGCAGTGATCGCTCTTACTTAGCACAATGCCACTCTCTGCTTCATTCCCAGCAGCAGGAATTGAAGAGTGCTTGGATTCCTCCCGCAGATGCCATCATTGAAAAACATTCCTCAATTCAGAAGGGCAAGCGCTATTACTATTTTAGGTTGAAGTCTCGTTCTCGCTCTCTCCCTAATGGCAAGCTAACCATGCACCTGGGCAATGCTACCAACCAATGCTACTTGGATGCTGTGCAAGCGATAGAGCGCAGGGACTTACTCCGCATCAATGAACGGAGGTTGATTCGGATTGAAGCTATACTTAGTGGGATGAGCGAATGAATGGAGGATGCAGTCATGACTAATGTTATTTCGATGAAAGATTGGGTACCGGGTTGGGTTAAAGATTCTTACCTCACTGAAGATGAAATTAATACCTTTGAAGAAGAAGCCCGCCAATCTCAATTAAAGCAAGAGGATGTCGGAAGTGCTTCGGATCATCAAACCGCGTTAGTTAGGGAAGCTGTAACCAAGTTAGAATCCATAGACCGAGATAGTTTAGAGAAATGGCTGCACCGCATTCCTGCTCAATTGTTAGGTGAATTAGTAGATAAACCCCAAAGCTAAAAACTTTCAATAAAACGGCTTACGCATTGTGTGTAAATAAATAGTAATTTAAGGAGTATGGACGATACAGCGCGTTTGCAATTGATAGCAAAAGCCAAGCTGCTCGAACAATTAGTGTTAGTTTGATTGAAAGAATGAGAGCCTACACCACAGCCTGACAATAAAACTTGATGTAGTCTAGTTTAACGAAGTAATAAAATAGTTGCTATCAGTTAAAATTAGAGAAGCGGAGTATACACCAAAGGGTAGAATAAGGTTTGGTGTATACTTTTTTGTTGCTAATTAACGGCAGAGTTACTATTAACTTAATTGCTCGAATCGCAGTATACACCAAGACTCCCTGCTGTCGCCGCTTCAAACCGAGTCTCCACGCTTTGATACTGGCATTGCTTCAAAGCGTGGGAATTGTTGAATCCTGCTCGGTTATCGCACATCCTCCCCTCCGAGGTGTGGCTTCACTCAGCATTCTCCGAGCATTCTCCAAGCTTCACTACCCATCCACAGATTCATTACCAGCGATCGGGGTGTAACGAGGGGTCAGACCCTCTGAAGAACCCTGATCACTTTCTTAGTTTGTTGATGCGTATGGGTTTGAAGTAAGTGATCAGGGTGATCAGGGCGATCGGGCACTCCTACCCTTTTTTTTAAAGGGGGTGTCTTGTTAATTGAGAACTACCCCTACCCCTTCATTTTTTTAGGGAGTAGTACCCTGATCGCCCTGATCACCCTGATCACCACCTTCAAACCATTGATTTTGCGTAGTCTTTTTAGTGATCAGGGCATAGTGAGGGGTGAGACCCTACAATGTGCCTTGATCACCTTTGTATTGCTCAAAGTATTGATATTGCATAATGTGTTAGCTGATCAGGGTAATATCAGGGGTAAGACCCCACACTCTACCCTGATCGCCTTGTTACTTAAAATCAGGGGTAAGACCCCTCGTTTGTATGGTGGGCATTAAACGCAGAAATAATCTCCGCACCAATGAAGAGAGAAAGATGCGGATTGAAGCGGTGGTTGATAGTCAAAAAGTTAGAGAGACATCAAAAAACTAAGAGACGGCAAAGAAAGAGCTACCGCCTTGTTTGAAAAAGACGAGGCAATCAATCACAGTTGCCGGCCCAGTACCTCAGTAACTATTGCAGCTACTCCCAACTTATTGCTAATGGCTTCCCTGACTTTGGGGAGTTTACCCACTGGAATGTAGACGCTCTTCACCTTCCACTTGCCGTTCACTTTAACTTTGTAGCGGTAGTGGTTAACTATGCTTTCACACTTCCAAAAGCTATACACCAAGCCACTGCCACCCTGAACAGTTGGAGCTTGGTGTATACTCTCGGCTAGTGAATCATTGGTTGCATTACTGTCACTTTGATTGCAATCACCGGGGTATACACCAAGACTGAGTATTGAACTTTGGTGTACACTCTCGACTGGCAAAGCAACTGGGATGTTAGTATTAGTTTGCTTGCTGTTATTTTGGGATAAACCAAGAAATATTTGATAGTTTGGTAAGGCTTGGTGTATACTGTGGTTTGATAGAGTAATGCTAAAGTTGCTGTTAGCTGTATTCTGGATTACTGAGTATACACCAAGGAAAGGTAATGAGGCGTGGTGTATACTATCGTTTCGTGGACTGATGGGCAAGTTACGATTAGTAACGCTGTCAGAGTCTAAAGATGCCATCACAGGAGCTAATTGAGCTTGGTGTATACTCTCGGTTAGTGCAGTGATGTTAGAATTGCTATCCGCTTGGGTTTCAGAGTTTGAGGATACACCAAGGGTTTCCGCAGGCGGAGTTTGTGCGAGTTGATCTAGTTCAATACATTCAAAGCGTATTACCCAAACTTCCTGACTGCTGTTGCCTTTAAAGTAGCGTTGAATAAACTCTGGGACTGAGGAACACATTCCCCCCTCAGCCTGCAAATCTTCCTCTGGCATTGCTGTAAGTTGCTCTTTGTAGGGAGCGCAAAGTAATCGACACCAACCAATGTGTTTGCCTCCATAGCGGATATCTTTATCCAAAGCTTTGATTAGCTTATTCTGCTCAAAAGCATGGATAAATTTCTGGGCGTGGCTGTCTTTCCAAGAGCGACGTGTCACCGTTTTGTAAGTAAGATATGGCAGCGTTTTGCCGAAGCTAATACCCAACCCTGATAATGCAAACTCGGTGGTGTTTTCAATCGATGATTCCGAAAGCTTGGGCGAGATGCTGCACCCGTGTGAGAGCAATGTAAGCTTGTCCGGGCATAACGGTTTTGGCAAAAAGGTATCTGGCTCGGATTCTACCTTTGGTTCTGCTCTTGACTCCAAAGTGGGAGATAGAGATGTTGTGCTCGAAAGGCAATCCATCCAGCCCTGGGGGAATCCGAATATCAACTCCATCCCCGTCGCGGACAAATAGTGGGATGGGGAAATGATGCCGAGCTTCCTGAGCGATTGTTCGCACTTCGTTAGCCCAGCCGGTCTGGAAGTGGTGCTCGTATTGCTGCTGTGCAAAGTCCTGAAGGTAAGCGACGATAAAGACTCGGTTTCTCTGATGTCCAGCTCCCACTTCCTTTGCCGATATGAGGAGCGGGTCTGTGACACAATATCCTGCCATTCGCAAAGAGGCAACGACTTCTCTACCTCCTCGGACGAGCAAGCCTTCTGGATTTTCGACAACCACAAAGCTGGGTCTAACTTCGAGGATAACTCTGAGCATTTGCCACCACAAACTAGATTCTGGATGAGCCAATCCTCCTCGCTTTCCGGCATTGCTCGTCCCGGTGCAAGGGAAACCTCCCCAGATGCAATCGTATTGTCCTGGGGCTGCGCTAAATGTTCGGATGTCGCTGTGAATCGGGATGTGGGGATAGTGCTGTCGGAGTACATATTGAGCGTCCTCATCGATTTCTACAAACTGTTCGACTGTGAAACAATTTAGGGCGGTGGCTGCTAGCTCAAAACCGCCTATGCCACTGAAGAGTGAAAGCGTTCGCATCATCCTTGATCCTCCTTTTTGGGAATCACAACAGAGCTGATTAAATTGGTGACTCAGCGGGTGTCAATAATCCCTTAGTATCCTGAATTCCCGCTTCTAAAGCTAATCTTGGTGTATCAAATTCACCCTGTAACTCACCGAAGAGGGAAGCACTATAAGCTAACCGATAAGCAAACTTCTGGTGGTTGCTTGATGAGTGCCACACTTCGACATAATGCCAGCCCTTCAAAGGTTTGGTGAGCCAGAACTTATCTCGAAGAATCGGGGCTGCAACTTGTTTGGTTTGCCATCGGTGATTGCAGTTGTCGCACCATAGCTCCAAACTATGGGGATGACGGCGGTAAATGTCAGGAGAAGCACAATTCGGGCATTGTTTATTCATAGCTAAAACCAATCCTCCGATTCTGGTGAAAATCTATTTTCGGGTTTTGAAGGGGGATGAACCTCGGGCAAGAAATTGAGTTGTTTGGGTTCAAGGTTTGTTACTTCTACCTCCGCCTTTGTTACTTCCCCTTCAACTGTTAGCTCAACGTCTCCCATCGCTAATTCAAGCGCTTGGGCATAAACCGATGCTCCTAAGTCAAATAATCCTGATTTATTGATTCTTTCCACCCAATTACCGATACCCAACAAGCATTGGCTCCACAAATCAAACTGCTGCCATTGATGGTTCAGTGCCTCTGCATCCAACAGCGACCAAGCTGCGATTGCTTCCCTCCACTTCTCGATATCTTGGGGAATCCCCTTCTCAAATTCTTCCCTCAATCCTTTTAGTTGGTCTTTTACCGAGGGTGTCAATGCAGCAAAGATTTCAGAGCGCTGGTGATTCGGTACACCCAATCCCTTCACCGCTTCATAGGTTGTGCCATCTCGGTTGGCTAGTTCTGAAAGCTGGGATACCCATTCATCAATTCCGAGCAAGCGATCAGGGCGATCTGTGTTGATCAGGGTAGATAACAACTTCTCACCTCTTTTCTGAGGGGGGGTGTTTTGTAGATTCGGAACATCCCCCACCCTTTCATTTGTTAGGGAAGTAGTACCCTGATCACCCTGATCACCCTGATCACTACCTTCAAACTCTTGAGTTTGCGTGATGTTTCTGCTGATCAAGGTAGACTGTATGGTGACACCCCCCGTTATGCCCTGATCGCCTTGTTGATTCAAATCAGGTGCAAGGCTCCCCATCTTTTGTTGTTCGTGCCATTCTTCAAAAGCCAGCAACCCGCCTTCAGAGCAACGGAATTTGGCACACCGCCACTCAGGTTCAGGGTGTGGTTGATTTGGCTTACCTTGATAGCCGTTAGAAGCATCCTCAGCGACTGAAATATCGACCATGACCCCCGGTAACAGAGTCATGTGAGTCCAGTGAGCGGGTTGTAACTCGCCATCTTTGCGCTGCCTGGGTATGTGGTGTTGGGGGATTACTGTTTTGAGGTGAGCGATGAACTTGCTCATCCCCCGGTTATCCGAGTAGCCGTGCGCTTTGCAGTAAGCGATGAACCAACTGTGGAGTTCGTGGTTTTGGATGACTGAAGCACTTTCGGTCGGTCGAAAGCAAAGGTCAATGAAGCTGCGTACCGGGTCGCCGTAGGTAGCGGCATCAAGTTTGGCAAGGCGGATGCGATTGTTCTTGGAAGGTTGCAGCAATATGGCATCACGTTCACTTCGGGGCATTGCCAGCGCCCAGGATACGATATCCGCTTTGACGGCAGAGAGTTTATGGCGCAGGTAGGGGTCTTCCAATCCTTCCCGTCCCTTTGATAGCAATGGCAAGCACCGCCTATCCCAGCCATCACCCGCATTCTCGATTTGCAGGTGGTCAACAGAAGCAGCCACAAATCGGCAGTTCCATTCTTTGGTGTACCCGCAGGATGAATAAAGGCTGCGACCCGAAAGTTTGCCATTATCCACCAATTCATAAAAAGGTCTAATCCCGGTGATGTAACCCCCGGTGTCGGGAATGGTGTACAAAGATTTACCCGTGAGGTGTTGATGACGCGATTCGGGATTGCTCAATTCTGCAAAGTCACCGGAGTGCGAATCCTCCAACCCAAAGATTTCACCCCAGAGCCTGAGTAGAGTTCCCTTACCCGAACCCGAAGGCCCGATGATGTGAATGAACTTACCATAGGGTGCCGTAGGGTCAATCAGCATCGAAGTGTAGGCTCTCACTGCTTCCAATTGGTCTTCACCAAAAGCGGAGATGATGAAGTCGAGGAAAACTTGGGGGCACGGGCGATCACGAACGTAATCCGATTCAATGACCGAAGTGAGATAGTGAGCCGGGTCGTGGGGTAGGAGTTCTCCCGTTCTCATATCCACGGTGCCATTCTGGAATGCTCTAAAGTGCCTGTGTTGGGGAGGTTCTAAGTACAGGCGCTTCATGGCGTACTTGAGTGCGGAGTTGGTGCAGCTTTCACTGGAAAAGGGGAACGTTTCTTCCCATTCCCACTTGCTCACTTGATGGAGTTTGAATACCTTTTCGCTGCACGTTGCAATCATGTGTTCGCATCGCTTTTCGTCCTGGCGTTGCCACCATCCCGCCCCGGTGTATTGATACATGGCGCTGTTGATGGCTTTGTAATGCGTTCCGAATACTTTCCTCACCGCAAAGTCATCGAAAGTCCGCCCCCTGGTGTAGTAGTTGAAGTCGAGCCCCAACTTGTCGCACAGACTCCGGTAAAACGCATCCCGCTTGCGGTCGGGGCACTTGGTAACTTGCGCTGAATGCTCTTCATTGCCCGCACCCAATCCTTTACCAAACTCCAGTAACCAAGGTGGCGGGGAATTTCCCAAAGTTTCACCAATGGTCGGCCAATAGAATATGCTCAGCGCTACGGCATCCTTTATATTGGTTGCCCACTTAGTTGCTTCTAGGAGCACTGCTTGTTTATCCGCATCGGTGTTTCCCGACAAGCGAGTGATTTGTTGGGCTTTCCACCTCAACCCGTGCTGAGCTTTTTCCAAATGGGTATGTTCCAACCAAGCATCGATGCCGTTGCGGGCAATGAATTTATCTGGGTCGCCATCGCCATCTTCACCCACCGGCAATCGGGGAGCTACATAAGGTATAATCCCCGCCAGCAACAAAGATTTGATGCAGCTTTCAATACCCTTATCCCCCGCGCTATCCGGGTCAAGGCAAATCACCGCTCTCTCGATTCCCGATCGCCGTAGTGACTGCACCTGTTCTCCCGACAAGCTGGCAGCGACACAAGCTATAACTCTGGTATCTCCCAGCGCTTGAGCCACCGCTGCATCCGTCACCCCTTCGACTACCACCACTTCTTTGTGACCCGCTGCCAAAGCTCTATCGAAGTAAAGCGGTGATTCCTTCGTTGCCAGCCACGCCCCCTCTTCATCCTTGGGATTCCAGCAAGCATATTTCTTAGGGATTGTCGGTTCGACCCAAGGTTGCTCTATCTTCTTCGCTTCGGAAAGTTTTCCCCAAGCTCGATAGCCCGCATCCCTCTCGCCCTTCCATCCCCGGTGGTGCTTTTTGAGGGGTAGGGGTTTTGTGGGACAGTGACCGTACACAGTAAGCGGTTGACCCCATGCCGTGTGCCAAGGAAAAGTGACGTATCCTTCCCACTTGCGGGTCAACACGCCCGCTTCTTCAGCAATCTCTAAGCTGTGGTTATGCTCTTTGAGCCTTGCTGCAACTTCATCCTTGCTCAGGTAGTACCCCAATCCCAACTCGGCGATCGCCTCTCGGCTCATGCCCCTCTCTGCAATCAAGTGGTTGAGAGCGCCCGTCCCCGCTTCGCCCCACAGCCAATTTTGGCATTGAGCGTACACCGCAGCCAATATCCCCCGGCGCGCTTCCCACTTCGCCGCTACTTCGATTTCCCTGGGACTGTGTTCGCGTTCTGGCAGCTCGACTCCCACCCTCGAAGCTGCTTCCCGCAAGGCTTCCACCCAATCAATGCCCTTGGGATGCTCCCACCGGTTCACCTTAATGCTGTGGATGTAAGCAAGGGGGTCGCCTGCAAACTCGCATCCCGCATCATAAAAGCGCAGAGTATCGGGCCACACCGCAAACGAAGTCCCAGACTTGCTTTTGCGAAACGGACTACCACCCCGCCACTTCTGAGTGCTGCGCTGGAATTGATGTGAGGGATGGTCGTACACCAAGTCGGCAGTGAGTCGGGGCAATACCTCCTGCTCCCAAAACCTTAACAAACTGCCATCTTTAGCGGGGGTGTTGCTGTTTTCCGAAGAATCTGTCATGATGGAATTCCTTATTAATAATTTTTGAGCCCTCTTTTTTTCAAGGAGGGTTTGTTTTTTTTGAACCTGTGTTCTTTTCTGCGTGACCGATGTGTTAACTTTGAGTTATCCTATGAGTCAATAGATTCGCCAATCATTGACAAATTATCCCCTCTGTCACCCATAAGCGACAGATATGTAATAAATATTTACAATGACTGAACCCGTATCACCTTTATTGAGGTGGCTTTGTGAAGAACAGGCGGACATTCACGGCACAGAATTAGCTCAACTAAGCGGTATTGCGCGGCAGACTTGGAGCAAAGTGCGGCAGGGAAAGCAGGATCTCAGCAGCGACTTGCTGTGGCGGTGCATGGAGGTGATTGCACGGTTGCGGCCGGGCAGCGAGTGCGCCCAGGTGGTTAGCATCATCACCTCTCAAAATGACTTGGAGAGGAAAAAAAGGGAGAGAGAAGAGCACCCGCTTTTAAGGATTGAACGTGCTTTGTCTGAACTAAAAGACGAGACTGAAGAAAACCAAGCCATGCTGTTAATGGCAAGGCGCTTGAGAGAATCGCAGGACAAGGTTAGTGTGATTAATTTTTAGGAAAGCCAACTCCAGGGATGCTCTGTGATACTGAAAAGGGTGACGCTGTGTGAGTATCGCCACCATGTTTTAGTTGCTTTTTCATTAGGTGTCCGCTATTTTCTTGCTGCCACCAATTGAGCAAGTGAAGGTGTCTCCTGATTGCCCAGATTGGCGGTACACCAAGAATCCAGCATCCGACCATACAGCACGCTAGTTTCACAAGCGATGCGGCTGTACTCTTTTCCTAATGGGGAATCTTCATCGCACTGTGGGATGAGGTCAATGCCCATTGCCAAATGTTCTTGGTCGATTTCACGGTGTATCGTCCAATAGCGATTTGTTTTGAGTCCGAGGCGGGTGAACACGGGAATGACCGCAGAAAAGAAATCGAAACTCACGCCCTCAGAAATGAGATTCATGGCAATAACTTGATGCTCGTAGGATTCTCGCAACACGGAGCGGAAACAATAGGCGCTCACCAACTGCGTTTCTAGGGTGGCAGCGATGGAGGTCGGGTTTTCTCCCGGTTCCAGGAAACCGTGTTTGTGCATCCAATCAAGTAGCAGCGAGGCGTGGTCTACTTCTTCGGTGGTGTGGTGTGCAAAGCATCCTTGATACCGAAAGTCCCGGCACATCGTATAGCGCATCGCTAGTGCGGCAGTAAAGTCACTCGATTGATAGTACAGTTGCCTGACCCAAGCCCGAACATCATCGGGATGCTCTACTGTGGTTAGCAGCTTGTAAAAAGCTCCAGCCAGAAGATTCTGGCGGTATTGCGCTCCCAAATCCAATAACCACTTCATTTTGTTATCTCCTCTTTACAAATTATGGCAATACAATAAGTGCGTTCTATGGTACACCAGTATTATAATATGAGTCAATCAGTATTATTGCGGTAAGCCCCTATCAGATGTGTGATATAATGCGCTAAGCTAATTCAAAAGGTAGACTCCTGGATTTCCAACAATGGGGAGCGAAGAAAGTAGAGATTTGTTAGTTGAGAATTTCTGATGCTGTCAATTTCAGACCGACTACAATATCAAGAGAATGCAGGCATATTAATTGTCAACAACAATCGGCAAATGGTAGGAGTAACGCCCAACTTATTGAGGATTTGGCAGCTACCCGAACTCATTGTGCGATCATTATCCGACCAACTGGCATTGGAGTTTGTATCCAAGCAATTTGATAATCCGCAATTGTTTCTCAAGGATATGACGGAAATTTACGAGCAGACGCATCTAGAGATTAATGAAAAAGTACAACTCAGGGACGGTCGCATTATAGAGCGTCATTCCCAGCCCCTATGGTTCAATGGAGTTTATGTCGGTAGGTTGTGGATGTTTAACGTAAATTAGTGTAATGGGTAACACAGAATTCTTAGCAATATTCTGCCTTTTAGCAGTGTCTCGTAATCAGTAAAGTATGAATTAATGACATGAGAAATAATTATGCCAACTTGTATGACAGACCCGGTTCTACCGCTAATTGTGGATACTGCTTCGCCTATCACCATCGGCGCTCAAATCACCGAGCAAATTAAGCTACTAATCGCGCGCGGAAATCTCAAGCCTAATCAACCCTTGCCGCCGATTACCCACTTGGCTAAGTGCTTGGGAGTAAATCACAATACTGTAGCTCAGGTATACAACGAACTGATTGCTTTGGGATATCTGGTAGGCAATCGAGGTAAAAGAACGGTCATTGCCGATACTCCGTTTATCAGACAAATGGTGGCCCGCAAAACCTTTTATGACCTAATCAGCCAAGCTTTTCATTCAGCATCCAAATACGGGTTAACCGCATCAGAGTTTTCAGCAGCAGCTTATGCTCAAGCCGTGTTAGTTCAGCGCCATCAAATAAATGTAGCGTTTGTGAACTTCTATCCCGATAGTATCGCTATCAGTACCTGTTTAGAAGCTGCAATAGGATTAGGTATGGTATCGATTCCTTGGGCGCATTTGGCAGCTAAAGAACCACAAGCCTTATCCCAACTATTATCTGCTGATTTAATAGTAACCACCATCAAAAACCTGTGGGACGTAGCTCAGATAGCAGACCCCAATAAGGAAGTAATAGGGATTGAAGTGCAACCCGACATGCAGTTATTGAGCCATATCTCATCCTTGCCCCGCAATGCCAGGGTATTGTTCGTGTGCCAAGAACAAAGCAGCAGCGAAGCAATGAAGCAGATTATCGACTATAACGTGCATCACATAGAATCAACAGCCGTTACCCTAGAATGCCTTCAAAACAACGTCCCTGGACTCCAAGAATTTGATTTAGTGGTAGGTTCGAGTCAAGTTGAGAATCAATTGAGCAGGTACATTCCCTCATCCCTAAAATTAATGACCTTCAGCATCGGCATTGACCCGGTGAACTTACTCGTACTCCAAGCTCGTTTAGCAGCAGTGGAGATGGAAAAGTTAATGTAGTATCAGTTTATTAAATTCAGCTATTTTATAATCCTGTGAAACAACTCGAACTTTTCCCCCAGTTTCAATCACAATATTCTGTTACATCCCCTGCATTGGTGATGAGTTCCGAGAGGTTGCATTCTTGGAAACAGCGCATCCTTGAACACCAACAATCTCAAGGCGCTGACCAACCGCGACAGGGAAACTTATTCGAGCTCGCACCCAATCCCTGTAATACCGATAGCATTGACCCGTTTACCTTGGAGCTGCACAATCTCTCGTTCTGTGAGAAACCGGATTGGGGCGATCGCACTTGCCTCTACTTCGTTATCGACAACGAGCTTCCCTTGCTACTGTATATAGGAGAAACAGACCGTACTCCCAAGCAAAGATGGATGAGCCACGATTGTCATAAGTACATTGCCAACTACATCGAACTGCATCGCCGCTACTCCCTGAATGTGAGTGTAGCCATAGCTTTTTGGTATGGAGCGCCGAGCAACCGAAAACAACGGCTCCAGTTAGAATTGGAGCTTATCTATAAGTGGAAGTCGCCATTTAACAAAGAATGCTGGCAGTGGTGGGGACAACCGTTTGGTAAGTGAATTGCTCAAATTCCCCCGCAGTAAGAAAAAGTGAAAGCGATCGATAGCTTACTTGAGAACCTGCTGACAAAATTGCTGTTTTAACCTTTGTTGTCCATTATTGAATTTTATTATGAACTAAAACCACATTCGGAGCTAGCTTTCTCATAAAAATAGCTTTGAATCTGTTAAGAAATAAAACAATATAAAATAGAGTATTGTAGTTTGGGTTACAAATATAAGGGATAACATCTAACCTACTTTCATTTCTCTCTTCATTCAGAGGTCTTGCTATGGCGATTGAACTGTCAAATCTAACATTTACCAATCGGGCGGATATTGTCCCCGCGTCGGGGGTCGAGGAAATACTCAATACAGGTGTTGCTAATCCTCTTGGTGGCAACGACATAATTACTGGTACGGGGAAAATTGTTACCGGAGTCTACAGCAACAATTTTTTCTTTGTTAATATTAGCGGATTCTATAACAACGGCACACTTAATACCGCCCACGGTAACGACATAATCACGGGCACCGTCAATGGCGATGACGTATTCCTTTACGATTCCCATGCTGGTATTTTAAACAACTATGGGATTATTCATACCGATGATGGTAACGACATAATCACAGGAATTCTCCAAACTCCCGGCTCCTATAACTCTCCTACTGCTGGTATTTATAACCACTATGCTACCATAAATACCGGGGATGGTAATGACATAATTACTGGCACTGTTGAGGGAATAATCACTGGTATTAGCCAGGTCGGTGTGGGAATTCAAAGCGACTATGGCACTATCTATACTGGTGATGGTAATGACACAATTACGGGTACTGGTAGCCAGGATTTAGGTATATTTATTAATTACGGTGGCACCCTCGATACTGGAAAAGGGAATGATGTAATCACGGGTATTGGCAGGAGTGGCATCAACAACTTTATGGCCACCTTTAATACTGGGGACGGTAACGATATAATAACTGGCACTACCAACGAATTATATGGCTGGGGGATCCGCAACTCTGGATCTATGGATACTGGCAATGGCAATGACGTAATCACTGGCACTAACATTATCGGTGGTGGTGTCGGTATTTGGAACGAGGAAGGCGGCAACATCGATACTGGTGATGGTAACGACATAATCACTGCCATTAGCCAGGCAGGTCTTTACAACTTTGGTAGCATTAATACTGGTAATGGTACCGACTCCATCATTCTTGAGGGATATAATCAGATTGGTAGCGTATTTTTAGGAGATGGTAAAGACTATTTTAAGGGCTTTGGTAGTGGTGTTTTAAATGGTGGAAACGGTAAGGACATACTGGAATTAACGTCGGGGTCGAGAAGTTATACCGTCGGTATATCGGGAACAACGGTGAAGTTCACTCAGCTTAATGACGTTGGGATAAATGACATTTTGATAACTTCCGAGTTTGAAGAACTCATAGCTGGTAGCACAAAGTATGACTTCAGCCGTCTAACCAACGGTCAAACAATTAATGTGGTTTAGCAGTCTGTTTGAGAATTAGGGAACAGCTAGTTAACAGAAAAGTTGGGCTGTCCTAAAAGGTCTTTAATTCTTTATTGATAACGCTTTTCGGCAATTTCCTAAAAGAATGGGAGTTTTGGTTGTGGGGATGGGTTCTGGTTGTTGGTTTATACTTGAGAGCTAACTTACCTCCGTTCCCCTTTCCCGTTTATTGAAATCCACGTCACCCTTGAAAAATTAGTCAGTTAATCAACTCTAAACCAGACCTGATGTGTAAGCGGTCAATGCTTTCAGAAAGCCCCAGCAAACTACCGGGGCTTAACACACAATTACTTCAGCTTCAAAGCCCTTGATTGCACCTGAATGAGTAACCTTTCAGCAGTCTGTTGAATCGCATCATCAGGTGCATATCCTGAATACCAATCAGTCGGATAGGGGTATCTTGCACTATGCCTACAAATACTGCAACGTTAAGCAGGCAACCCTAACCCCTTCAGAATCATGGGTAATAACTTGGTACACGCCTCTACAATGCTGGCAGTCTGGGGCAAACTGCTCAATGTTGCCTCAAACATCTTCCTCGCTTTCCGTGTCAGCCCTTGTTTTTTAGCAGGTTCCTCTGTTTGCTTAGCTTCTGCTAAAGCTTGCACCTGCTCTAATAAATCCACTTTGTCGGGGTCGGATAGATCGGAATCACTTTCGATGGCTTGTTGGAGTTGTGCCAGGAGTTCTTTGATGTTGGGTTCCGAAGGTTCCGAGGAATCGGGCAACTGATTGAGAGTGTTGGTCACGCTGCCGCTAATCGTGCCCAAATTAACGACTCCATCACCGCCAACTAACCCGCTGATGTCGCCAATGCTGCCACCCCCTGAATGAATGTTGATTCCTTTGTTTTGAGTCATTACTAATTCTCCTTTAATGATTTGAATTGTTTCTGCGTGAATCTTAGATTGATGCGTACCTGTTTCGATAAACTGCTCAATCGTATCCTTAAGTGTACGAATTTCACCATCTTGTTCGGCCAGTTTTAGCTGAACGGCAAGCGGCAATTCTTTCTTGATTCGAGCGTAATCTCTAAAATACTGATGGCTTAACTCTGATTTGTCGGCTCCTGGCGCAGTTGTAAACCTGAGATTCAAGCCATTGTTGCCCCGCCGTTCGATAGCCACAAACCGCAGCTCTTGCTCTGGATGGTTGGTGGATAAGTTTTTAAGTGCAATGGAGATAGCGCGGGGGTCAATATCCTGACTGTGGTACAAATCTAGAGTATCCACGTAAGGCTTGATGAAATCAGCAAACTCACCCTGAGCAAAAGTTTCCCCCCAGTTATCCGGTTTCCGCAATCGGTTGGGATTATCTTTGGTTTCCAGGCGCATGAATACATAGTCGCATTGCACGTCCTCTAGCTTGGTGCTACCTGTAATCCCCCAATCTTCGATACAAGCTCCCGTGAGAATTGCTCCCGTCATATTTGTACCATCGAGTTGTGCTTGCTTCAGGATGGCTCTGGACAAATTAGCATTCCGCAAATTAGCGTTGTTGAGGTTTGTTCCAATAAAACTGGCATCTTGTAGATTTGCACCTTGTAGGTTCACTCCTTCCAAATTCAAACCATCAAAGTTTTGAGCCTGTCCGTTAAGTGTGACGACCAGTTGCCGAATTTGCGGATTGGCAAGGTAGGTATTGTCTAGACGAGCATAATTAAGTGCTTTAACTTCATAGAAACGAGTACAAGTAAGACTAGCCTCTCGGAAGTCGCAAAACTTAAGCGTTGCACCAGTAAAGTCTACATCAGTTAAGTTGGCTCCCTTAAAGGAATTTCCTCCTCTTGTCACTATTGCTATTACTGCTTGCAGCCTCCATAATCCACCCAAACTGCAAGTGAGTGCTTTCTGGCTAAGATGCCAGGAAATTGCAATAGTTACAATTACGATCGGCATTACTTTGGTTAGGGGTACACTTATAATAGTTACTGCAAGCATTGGGATAAATGTACTTACAGTAGCTATCACAATAGAGCCTAGTGAAACTCTCAATAAAATTAGCGATAAAGTGGCTAGTTCTATACTTATTGAAACTAACACTATGGCTCCAGATCCTAAAAAAAAAGGAACACTTACGTCAAGGCTATTCGTTGGGGAAGGCAGAGTGATCGATAATAATAGAAGTGGCAGTAAGGCTCCTATACCTATAATAGTTCCCAGAACAAAGTTTTTTCGTATACTACTAAATAATGTGATACTTAAAGAAAGTAAAACTGAAACCCCATAAGGGAATGAAGATTTTGTCAATAATCCCGTTGCTAGTAAGCTTCCTGTTCCTAGGAAACAACCAGCTAAGCTAGCTAACAGTAGTGTTGCAAAAAGCAGGAAAACTTGCCAGCTCCATTTAATTCCAAAATTAACATTATGGAACTTTGATTTTTCAAGGTTTACCTTAGTAAAATCTATTCCTTGTAAAACAGCAAAATCAAAACAGGTTTCTGCCCACCCTACATCATGCGGTCGTTGCATTTCTTAAATAATGATAAGCTACTGAATTATCAGCCTACTTCACTACACCTTTTGTCACAGTCAGCATGACCGTTTCTCCAGCAATTAACTAGGCATACTAATTGAGGAATAGCGTCAGGGGGGCGGTCTGGTATATCAAATACTCCTGGTGGAATAATTCTTTTAATATTAATTCCTTCCGACGTACTTGAAGAGTCTACTACCTCAAACTGAAAATTTTTGATGGCATTATCTATTGGATTTAAGGAGTTATCTGAAGACTCGTCGAAAAGAGAATCAGATAATTGAACCGTAGTTATTCTGAAGCTGATGAGTGACTTAATCCATTCTGTTGCAAGCTCTTTTTGCTCCTTAGAGAGATTGTCCCATCCCGGACATAAAATCTTTGCTGTCATACTGCTAGCTCCCCTAATTTTTAGGTTAAAGAATAATAGGAGTAAATCAGATGCTTTATCAGCCCTGAAGTTACTGCACTCGCAACTGGTGAACGAACTGACGACTTCCACTTTCTTTGAGGCTATCCGCCGTTCGCACTACCTCGTCAAACGCCACCTGAGCCATCGCATCATCGTGCTTCGACAAGTCTGGTAAAACTCCAGCATACATCCAAGCTTGACCAATTCTACTCACTTACTAGAGCCTGGTTGCCACATCAGGACGGTTTTAGAATTGCTGGGAGACCAAAACCTACAGGCAACGGTGGCTTACACTTGTGGAAGATTATCCAGCCAGCGTTGATGGATGCGTTTGCCCCAATTCTTCATCCCTAAAGGTTCTAACTTGCCTTATTTTTAGCTAACTAACAGCCACTATGACCGACTCGATCGCCACCCAACTCAAACAAGCTTCCGAGGGCTTACTCTTCGGAAGCGAAACCGATGCCCCCTTTGAAGTCATTCACTGGCCAGCACAAGGAGAACTCACTCCGCCGAAACTCTTGCAACTAACCGGACACCCATCCGATGCTTCAGTCGAAGTAGTGACAGTCGATGAGTTCTTTGATACCCCCACTGCTGAAGAAGATTGGCACGATGAAGAGGAAGAGGAAACGGCGAAGCGCTTTCAGAACTTAGTGAGCGTGTTGAAGCAAAACCTCTCGCAATTGCAAGTTTACCGAGTTGGCAGCATTGAGATTGATGTCTACATCGTCGGGGAGACGGACGGTGGCGGATTGGCGGGGCTGTCTACGAAATTGGTCGAGACTTGATTGCAACAGACAGGATGAACTATGATTGTTTGTTAATCATTGAGTTACATAGCAACCATAATTAGAGTCAGGAAGAGAAGTTGTAATATGAACAAACCCGGCAAAGTATTTAGTTGGCTTGCTTCTCTTTACAGTTTTGGTATGCTAGGGATTTTATTATTCCTCTCTTACACAGAGAACAAGCCATACCAGATGGGTATTATAGCTTCCTTTCTTATGCTGCTAATTGTTTTTCCTCCCCTCTGGTCGTTCCTTGATCGAGAATATAATGTCAGAATTTACTGGCTAATCAAGTTTATTTTATGGATTGGTTGTTACGGATTCGTAATGGCAAATATTAATGCAGTTGGTTAAAATTATCAAGCAAAAAAGTATACTTGATAAAAGTTGTATCCCTTCTTTACTGACTGTCCACTTTGCTTTCAATCACCTGCTGAACCTGGGGAGACACATTCGATAAGAAGTTCAGCCCTGTTTCCTTCTCAACTTTTGCCACGGAAACTCGAAAGCTTTTCCATCCCGAACCTTTGACGCTGGCATCGTTGGGCATCATCACAGCGATCGTCCTAGTGTCGGCTCTAATTCCCTGCATCCCTAATCCTTGTCTATCCATCACCACGATAACTTTCCAATTCCTTGCCGGCACCGCAATCTTTTCTTTTTTGCCGATGCTGCCTTTCCTCCCCACGGGCCCAGCTACGATGTAAAGTTCTTTTCCTTGCTGCACTAATTCTCTGCAATATTCCTCCAAATCTCCCCACACGCCTCTGTTGAGTTCTGGCACTTGGGGCATCATGTTGGTCATCAGGAATGTGCTGCTGTTATCCGCTTCGTTGCGGGTGCGATCGGCACTGGGTGCAATGTGTCCCCGGTCGTAACCACTTCCGGTGTAATCTGTTGGTCGCACTTTGTACCAAGCATCTGGGAGGGAATCATCGGGGCGGAAGTTGTCTTGGCGATCGGCTGCTCCCATCCAAGAGCGGTTCAGTTGCCACGAAACCCAGTTGGCGGTCTTTGTTTTACTGTTGTAGCTCATCACAAACTGCGACTTCACCATCAAGTAATTGTCGATGTTGGCAACATTGGGAGCTGCATTGCTGGGATTGCCCAGGAGCAAATTGCGGTTGTTGGTTGCCGAAGCGATCGGTGGCTGCGTTGTGGGTTTCTGCACTCTTGGTTTAGGAGAAACAGGCGTTCGTGAAGATGGCGGGGCTGATGTCAGATTGCAGCCAGCCATCATCCCCAAAATCAGAGCGATCGCCCCCAACTGCCATATTTTGTTCATGCTGCACCGCTCCCTTATGATTCCTGTGCCAGCTTACCAACAACAGTACGCTTGCCTCAAGAATGCAGCAATTGACGGGAGAGATAACTGCAACAGATAAGACAAATATTCAAGCGTCCAAACGTTCAAACGTCCAAGCATTCAAATGTCTTTGTTGACCTTAAGCTGCTGGAGGTATTGAGCGACGGACTTTTCAACCAGCTCGCTGATTTCTTCACCTGACTGTGCGGCAGCAGATTTGAGGTCGCGGTGCATTTGTTTGGGCAGGTAAACCGTGGCCCTGACAAAGTTTGGGTCTTTGCTTTTGGGTAACGCCGGAGCGGGTACAGGTTCGAGATCAGGTTCGCCTGGTTTGAGTTTCTTGGCTTTCAGTAAATCATCAAAGCGGCTCATGGGAGTATCTCCTTACCGACAGCGGCATAACAACCCCAAGCAGCTTTGGCATAGGCATCTTTGACAGCACTTACGGGAACCCCTGCCAGCGCTGCTTTTTGAAATACTGCTAACCGCCTGATCTCAGCTTTAAATATCGGTAACTGAGCTTTCTCGATCGTTCTCCGAGACTCAATCCCGACTTTGCTAGGAGCAGGTGGGATGAGGGTGAGCAAAATGCGGTAATTCGAGTTTAGGGAATGCAGAGCTTCCACCATTTGCACCATCGCGGTGAGGGCCATCGCATCGGGAGAGCTGGGCAAAATCAGCAAGTCACACCCTTGGGCTACAGTTTTGAGTTCGTCGGGGTCGGGTCGGGCAGGCGTGTCTATCACGATGTGTTCGTAATCTCTGGCAAAGCGAACTCCTTGCTTTTCATCCACCACTTTGAACGGGAGAGAACCCCGCGCACCCCAATCCAAAGCACTGCGGTTAAGGTCGCCGTCTACCAAAAGCGTCGGCGCTTTGGTTTGCAGGTAAGCCGCTAAGTGCAGCGCTGTAGTTGTCTTTCCGACTCCGCCCTTGAATGAGGCGATTGTCACAATCATAGGTTTATCGATACGTTGATTAACTCAACTTTATCCCTTAATCATCTAAATGTCTAGACGCTTGAATGACTGAACATTTAAAATGATGCCGTATTGAGCGAGTTATAGGGCGGGTTGGCTCGGCTAATTAACGATAACAACGTAGCGCTCGGTTACAGGTAATTGGAGGCGGTGGATCTTCCCCAAAATCAAGCAGTTGCTGCACTGGAAGAGTTTGCCCCTTATTTGATCTCTCGAAGGTGTGATACTGTTGTGAGCCGCATCACCTGCTGTTTCTTTAATCATCTAAACGTCTAGATGTCTGAGTGAATAATTCAAGATTTATGCAACTGATACCTGGCGATATAAACCAGAGCAAAGAGAATGCGTTACTTTGTTTAGAAGGGCATTGATAACTAAAAATGTGCTTAACGTCCAGTGGCATCAAAGGTTTAGGAATCACAAAAGTTCTTGATGAGTTCCACTATAAAAGAGAGCGATCCACCGTTAACACCTTCGCCTTCAGCAACTATTTGCTCCATTCGTCCCATGCTGCCAAAGCCACTTTTGCGATGACTCCCTCACGTACCGCATCGTTTGCTCTAGAGTCTGAAACAAAAACAGCGATCGCCAGATGCCGTCCATTGGGGAGCGTCACGAGTCCAACATCATTGGTTGCAGCCGTCACTCCATTTACAGTAGAAGAAGTACCGGTTTTGTGAGCCACAACCGTCCCATCAGGCAACAGTCCTTTAATGCGCTGTGGGCCTGTAGTTGTCTCTGTCATCAATTGCAGCAATAAAGCTTGACTAGATTTGGAAAGTCCTTTTCCCTCATGAAAGGCGCGCAACAAAACGATGGTGGCATCAGGTGTTGCATAGTTACGATACTGCACTGCTGTGTCTTGCCCTAGCTCCTTCTCCGTGTTAGCAACGACGATACCCTTTACGCCAAGACCCCGCAAATACTCCGTGACAATTATTGGTTTTCCGAGTTGTCGTAACAGCACATCAGAAGCCGTATTATCACTTTCAGAAACCATGTACTTCAATAGTTCAGCCAGACTGAATTCCATTCCCTGCGATTTCTCGTTGAGAATCCGACTACCCTGGAGGACATCACTGGCTTCAACACGAATTTTCTGGTCTAGCTTCAGTTTTCCTTGGTCTACTTGAGCCAGAACAGCCATTGCAATAGGAAATTTGTAAACGCTTTGCATCGGAAAGTGCTGATTTCCATTCAGACTCACTGACTCTCCGGTTTCTAGCACTGTGGCTGTAACTCCAACACGCCCGATCGCCGCTTGAGAAATTTGTTCGATCCGATCACGTAATTCGTTGGTGCTATCGGCGTTGGATATTGTGATACTGCTCGGTGCACTTGTCTCGGTGTTGGGAGTGTTTTCTCTATTATTGGAGTTAACGCTTGTACAACCTAGAGTCAGTAAACACAAGCAAAATGTGTAAAGCCAAACTTTTTTAAGAGCTGGAATCATGTCAATAGTTCTCGGTTAGGGTGAAGCCGTATTAAGGATAGAAAAAGTAGGGGTGAGGTTTTAAGGGGTACAGCCGAGATACCTGCATTCCGAGGACGTGATTTTAAAAAACGTAACAAATAAGTGGCGACTTTGCTTTCGAGGAAGCTTGGAAGCACAAAAGCATCCTAAATTAGCTGACTATTCAACCAAGTTTGAGAAGGCCGAGTAGTAGTTATACTCTGCCTCGTACAGACCCTCAAAGCGGAAATCTTTGACTGCTAAACATTTCATGCTTTGCTACTTCAAGTCATTTTGTCTTATATTTGCAAAACTTTACGTCATGTCCTCGGAATGCGCGTATCTCGGCTGTAGCCCGACTCCGTTTCAACTTGATTGACTTTGTTAAGATTCAAACTTGATTATAGGTTTGAGTTCGGTTCACAGATATAAAGTCTATTGGCGGTTTTTTGTCAAGTACAATTTATACCCAATTAGATGAAGTTACCCTGTTTAGTAAGGAATTCCGCCAATGCGTCAAGCCGGAAAAAACCTAGACGGGAAATTAGCAAAAAAAGGGGGTATGGGAACAGTTGCTATATAATTAAATTTAACTACTCACTTTTGATTTACCGGAGAATCGAGATGAAAGACCTTCTTAGTATAATTGAGAAAAAGAATCAGGAATTCGCTCAATTGCCGTTTTTTGAGTATATGAAAGATGAAAGTGTTGAACCTCGGCAAAAACTGGCATTTGCGCCAGTGATTACCCCACTGGCATTGGAGTTTAGCGAGCTATGTAAGCGGGTTTTGCGACAAGAACCCACGACAAATAAAATTCAAGAAATCGTCAATAAGCACACTTATGAAGAACATTTCCACTGGCAATGGCTGCTGGAAGACATGGAGAAGATGGGCATAAATTATTCAATGCCCTTCAGCGATGTTGTACGATTCATTTGGAGTGAGCATACCAAAATATCTCGCTCCATCCTTCCTCTGTTTGAGCGCTACACTTACCAAGCCGATCCTATCATAAAGTTGGTGGCGATTGAGGTTTCTGAAGTTACAGCAAATGTTTTCTTCCAGGCAACCAATCCGGTGGCAATGCAACTGCAAGCTATGACTGGTCATGAGTTACGCTATTTTGGTATGTATCACAATCATATTGAAAATACCCATACGCTCCATACTCCAGCTTCTTTGCAAGCTATTAGAGACATTGAAATCTCAGAAAATATTCGTCAACAAGCGATGGAGTTGATTGATGTCGCCTTTAACTATTTTACAGAACTGGTCAATGAGTTTTTGGTTTACATAAAAACTCATTCCTATGAAAATCCGTTTGGCAAGACGGCTCTTTCAGAGCGATCACTGAACGCCGTCTAATTTATCGCCATTAGTCAGTTGTTGTAGTGAGAGTAGAGGGGATAACGCTTCTCTTCTACTATCCTTTTACAGTTAATTCCAAATCGCTTGAGAACTAAAAATCCGGTGGCACTCTTAATTTAAAATCTAAAATCTAAAACCGTTTTATTGTTACTGAGGAAACAAATTAGCGACGCAGCATTTAGTCCTACGTTGCCCTACCAACACATGGTTGTAGGGGGTGTCGATATAGATTAACGAGGAAAGAATGGTATGTTACATTGATTAACCATTAACCGAGAGAATCGTTAGGTTATCGCACGCGAGCGCTCAATTAACTGTCGGGGCGACAAGTCGCCTATAACGCTGATAGAATAAGCCTCATAGCTCTTATGCCTTGTTGATAATTAGGTAG
>NZ_JAUBPI010000068.1:0-34522 GCF_036700645.1 Microcoleus sp. S36b_A4
AAACGCTCAAATCCCCGCTCTATCTACAGTTAAAAATTTGGCTCTCACTTTTATTTTCCCAGAGTGACAGAAGAGGGTTAATAGGGTAAGGGCGGGTTCACGAAAAATATCTGCCAATAATTGACAATCTCAAAAACCCGCCCTTTTAATCACGGTCACTCGATCAGACATGATATGAGCAAGTGCTAATTAAGTTTGTCGTAATGAAGTCGTTTTTCTCTCGTCTGCCAAGCGCTAACTCTAAACGGTGAGTTTAACAATTGATTTACTGGATACAATTTAACTGGGGCGAAAGGATTCGAACCTCTGAATGGCTGGACCAAAACCAGCTGCCTTACCACTTGGCGACGCCCCAACGTCTCAACATTTAATATAGTAACACCCAGACACGGGAATCTGTCAAGCATTTTGACAATAAAATTTAAAAAATGTTTTTGGAACCGATCGCCCGCAGGTTTATGCTTTGACCGCAGGGGGGCGAGCTACCGGGATTTCAATCCTGAAATCCGCTCCCTGTCCAGGTTCCGAGATACAATTCAAACTTCCTCCGTGTTTTTCCACCACTATCTGGTAGCTGATAGACAAGCCGAGCCCCGTACCCTTGCCTACAGGTTTCGTTGTAAAGAAAGGGTCAAACAAATGGCATTTAGCTTTTTCGGGCAATCCGGGCCCGCTGTCTTGAATCCGAATCACCACAACTTGACCCCTCGACTTTCCTGACTCATCAGCCTCCGAGTCTTGGTTCACTACCGCCGTCGAGATTTTGATCGTCTTAGGTGGAGGCTGATTTTCCAAAGAGTCGATCGCATTCGCCAAAATATTCATAAATACTTGGTTGAGCTGTCCGGGATAACACTCTACCTTCGGCAAGTCGCCGTAGTCTTTAATTACCTCAATTCCTGGCACTAGCCCGTTTGACTTCAAGCGACTCTGCAAAATCAGCAGCGTGCTGTCAATCCCTTCGTGAATGTCTACCGGCTTCATCTCGGCTTCGTCGTGCCGCGCGAAATTCCGCAGAGACAGGACAATTTGGCGGATGCGTTCAGTTCCCATTTCTATTGAAGAGAGAATTTTCAGCAAATCCGGCACTAGGAAATCAACATCGATTTCTTCGTTTTTGTCGAGAATTTCGGGGCAAGGCTCCGGGTAATGCTTTTGATACAAGTGCAGCAAATCCAGCAGATTTTTCATGTACTGCTTGCAATAAGTCAAGTTGCCGTAAATAAAATTAACCGGATTGTTAATTTCGTGGGCGACGCCGGCGACCATTTGACCAAGAGAGGACATTTTTTCGTTTTGGATGAGCTGAGCTTCTTTCTGCTGCAACTGCTGCAAAGTTTCCGTTAGTTGGCGGGCTTGAGTTTGAGCGGCTAAGGCTGCCGCCCGCGTTTGGGCGTAGAGTTCGGCTTGGTCGATCGCGATCGCCAGTTGATCCACCACCGCTTGCAGCAATTCCACTTCGCTCGTCGCCCAGGAACGGTGGCTGCTGTAATGGTTACAAACTACAGCACCCATTTGACCGGAGCGAGTCTTGACTGGCAGCAGCAGGTTAGAAACAATCCCGATACTGCTCAAAAAAGCTCGCGTGGGCGGTTCGATGCACAGTGCTGTTGCAGCGTCGCCGATCCGGAGCGTTTGGCGGTGGCAAATTTTCTCGGCCAGCAGGGTTACTTGTTCGATCGGGTATTCTGTGAGCCGCTCTTTCAGTTCGGGATTTGCCGCCTCGTGGGTGATGGCAAAGCTTGGCTGCCCGTCTCGCGAGATCGAGTACCACAAAAAGTAGCACTGGTCAACCTGCAACAAGCTGCGAATTTCGTTGACAGCCGTATCTAAAATTTTGTCGAGGTCGAGGGAATTCCGCATCTGGCTGGCGAGACCGAAGAGCAAGCCTTCCCGGCGGCTCAACAATTCTTCTCGGGCTGCGTGGCGATCGATCGCCACGGCGATGGCGTTAGCCATGCAACCCAGAACTTCTAGCGCTCCCTCGCTTGCCAAAGCGCTACTGCACAGAGTCATCACTCCCACCAGTCGCTCCTCCACAATCAGCGGATAGGCAATGGTGCACAGAGACGGGTTCGACAGTAGGCACACAGGAGCAGTTTGGAGTTTTCCCGCTTCTGTTCGTACCCAATCTTCTATTTCTTTTGCCCACTCTTGGCTGCTAAGTCCTGAATTGGCCTGCAATTCTAACCGCTCTGTCTGCAGGTTAAAAGTCCAGATGCTCACCCCTGTGGCGTCGAGATACTCTACCATTGCCTCGGTGCACCGGTTGAGGATGACCGATATTTTCCCGCCTTGTCCAAGGGCTGCACCGACTTTAGCTTGCAGGGAACCCAAGCGAGCTCGCTCTTGTAGGGACGTTGCCGTTAGTTGGCGATCGGATGTGTCGCCGGAGCCGGCAACGATTTCTCGGGTTTGTTGAGTATCGTCCGCGCGCCCGATGCCCGCTGAAGCTTCCCACACATATTGAGATTTGCCTGTTTCTCCCAGCGTCGGGAGCTTTTTTGTTCCATATATTGTTGTCATGCTGCTCTGTGGCGTATGTACCGCAGACAAGCTCGATCGGTTCGAGCCAGGAACTAACTCCGAGATTTTCTGGCTGTCCGAGGTGATATCTTCTACCTCTGGCAACTGTTTCTGGGCTTTGACTAATTGCCAGCGCAGCTCCACCAAACTCGCAACTTGCCGACTCAAAGCTTGCAGACCTTCTATCGTTTCTTTTGTCAAGTCTCGCGACACCGAGTCCATGACGGATAGCACTCCCAGCATCTGCCCCTCTGAGGTCATGACTGGGATGCCGGCGTAAAATTTCACGAAGGGGTAGAAAACGATCAGCGGATGCTCGCCAAATCTCATATCTGTGGAAGCGTCTCGAACAATGGCGGCAGGCAGTTCTTTAAAGGAATTTATAGGGAGTTCCCTCGCAAATTCGGGAGCAACTGGCGGTTGTTGTAAAGAAATTGCCCGGTCAAATTCCGAGTTTGAGTTTGAACTCTGGGCGAACTCTTCGGGAGTTGGGTCCAGGGCCCGAGCGCAAAAATTCAGGTAACGGTGAGCCAAAGTTCGATCGATACCTAACTGCGACTTCAACCAGTGGCGATTACCGTCAATCAAGCTCAAGAAAGCAATAGGAGTTCGGCTTATATGAGCTGCCAAACCGACCAAACTGTCCAAGCAAGCCTCTGGATCAGAGCCAAGAAGCTGATACAAATCAATATTATGGAGCTTGAACACTTTTTTACCAAGAGGCAAGGGTGATTTCATCATGTGTAACTGCCCGTCTAGTTGCTGGCAACCGCCCTTCTCAATACTTCCCTTGAAAAACAAGCTATGAATTCTGTGCTGGGAGACTCTGGGCGCAACTTCAGCGCAGGTTGCTTGCGCCGAATTCAGACTAACCTCTTGACCGATATGGAAAATTTTGAGTTATGGGAGTTAGAGCACCCCAGATCTAAGACTATATAAATTATACTTCCAGTTGACTATGCTTTTGAATACCTCCGGCTCTCTAAATCTCAGAGCCTCTGTTGGGAGGAAGCAGCTTTCCAAAATATATGACTATTGCTTATCTATAATTTTTTTATCAGTTTAATTGTATTTTAACAGACTTGTCTAATCGTGGGTAGCTGGCTTGCTGGTAGATTTAAATCAGGGGTTTGTGCCACAATACCAGTGTCCTTTACCGAGCTGTGCCTTAACCAGGAGTTCAACTACAGTTAGGAGATGAATTACAAAAGATTGGTAAGATGTTAAACTTTGTAACAATAGTTGTTCAAACTCGACTTTTTAGGGATTTTGGGCCCGGATGCACATTTTGCAACTGTTGTAATTGCCGATCGACAACTCTCCCAATCCCTTTTTTCGAGTTTGAGGTAAAAAAACAGGGGTAAAGTTTCAACTAACGCTCCAAGGGAGTTGACAATTATTGGGTAGAGGCAACGCTCAAAAAATAACTGAACGAAGTATGTTTTGTATTTTCAAGAACTATAAATAAACAGGGAGAAGAATATGTCTGCAAGTAGCAGTCAAGTACCAACTATTTTGGCAGTTGATGATAGCGTCGTGATGCAAGGACTTGTTAAACAGGCCTTAAGCAAAGAGTTTCGAGTTCTCGTAACCGACAATGCAGTGGATGCTTTGTCAACGATTTATCACGAACAAATTTCTGTTTTGTTGCTGGATGTTTCGATGCCTGGTATTGACGGATTGGAACTATGCCGCACAGTGCGGAGCTTGCCTCAGTTTCAGAATTTGCCGATCGTAATGCTGACAGCGCGAGATGGAGCATTTGATAAGGTACAGGGGCGTTTGGCGGGAGCAACAGAGTATTTAACTAAGCCGTTTGATGCCGATAAGTTGCGCGAGGTAATTGGTAAGTTTATTAAAATCAAATAATCGGACTTAGGGAAAAAAGTCAGTTTTGAGTAATTAATCAAGTAATTTGAGTAATTAATGAACTAAAAAGTTGCGATCGCGTTCTGTGATCCTCGACTTCTTTAACAAGTCGAGGGGCGGGGCATTCTGCACTATTTGCGAGGTAAGTCCTAAATTTTTAATTTAGCCAGGAGTAGGGGAGCGATCGCACTGACAGGTAAAACATATTGGGCGGCACCAAGGGCGATCGCCTCCTTGGGCATTCCGAAGACAATGCAGCTAGCCTCGTCTTGGGCGATTGTCAACCCCCCTTCTCTGGCGATAGCCAACATTCCGTCAGCACCATCTCTACCCATTCCTGTCAGTAAAACCCCTGCTGCTGCCCGACTATAAAAATTAGCTACCGACTTAAATGTCACCGTTACAGAAGGGCAGTGTCCCGCAGCATGAGCAGCTTCTGAATAAATAAATCGCCCTTGAGAATCCAATTCTAAATGACGTTTTTCTGGCGGAAAATAAACAGTTCCTGCTTGTGGCAATTCTCCAAAAGAAGCTATTTTAACAGGCAGTTTCGATTCATTACCCAGCCAATCAACTAATCCTTGCAAAAAACCTTCACTGATGTGCTGAACGCAAATTATAGGCACTGGAAAACTAGCCGGAAGTTTAGAAATAATCGCGTACAGCGCTTGTGGTCCCCCCGTAGAAGCCCCTATGGCCAATACTTTAATAGTTGAAGATTTAACATTTTCGTTGGAAAATTTGTAATTAGGAACTGGTGCTTGGTTAATTTTTAAAATTTGATTATTATCTTCTAGTGGCGTCTTTTTTTGATGCCGTGTAAATACTTTAACTCCTGAGAGGATTTTTACCTTAGCTATTAATTGATTTGCTAGGCGATCGTAGTCAGATATCAACCCGCCAATCGGTTTCGGAAAAACATCCAATGCACCAGCCTTTAACACTTGAAATACATTCTGAGTATCATTCGCTTGCACTGAAGCACTAATTACTAAAATTGGTAGTGGATATTTCTTCATTACTTCTTCCGTAAATTCTAACCCGTTCATTGGTGCCATGTTCAAATCCGTACAGATTACTTGGGGCTGAACTTTGGGAATTAATTCTAGTCCTTCTAATCCGTTGCAAGCAGTTCCTACAACTTGGATGTCTGGCGAGGACTCAAAAATGCGTTTGAGGACGATCGTAACGACTGGAGAATCTTCAACTAACAATAGTTTAATGGGCGATAACATCAGTTTGCTGGGGAATGGGGAATGGGAAATGGGGCTGTTTCGGGGCAACCACGGGGGGATTGCCCCTACGGAAAATCAGGCTTTTGTAGGGGCGGTGCTAAGAATGCCAGCCCCCACCCACAGATGATTTCATGGGCATTTCAGGCATCGGGGCTCTTCACGAGGGTTTGCCCCTACAAGAAAATGAAACCCCCCTGGGGAATAGGGCACTTGTGCTACCCTTCGACTTACTTCCCTTCGGCGAAGCTTAGCGGGCAAGGCGCGCAGGGCGAGTGGCTAAGCTCAGCACGAGTCGCTCAGTAACCGCGTAGTCAAAGTATTGGGCATTGGGCATCGATGCACTGGTAATGGTGCACGGGACACTGGATATTAAACCTTGCTAATTGGTAGTAAATAACAAATGCCTCCTAACCAAGGAGTAATGACTAATGACTAAACTAACCTTTTTAGTGTCTCTACCAGCACATCTTGATTGAAAGTACCTTTAGGAATATAAGCATTTGCCCCCGCATCAGCCCCTCTTTTTTTATCTTCATCCGATGCCAAAGATGTCACTAAAATTATCGGCAACTCACTGTATTCTTTTTGCTCCCGAATCTTAATAGTCAGTGCCAAACCGTCTAAATTTGGCATTTGTATGTCAGAAATCACAGCATCAAAATCGCGAGTTTTTAATTTATGGAAAGCATCCAATCCGTCTACCGCAGTCACAACTTCGTAACCCGCACCTTCCAGGATGCGTTTTTCTTGAGTGCGCGTGGCGATCGAGTCTTCTGCTAATAGTATAACTTGTTTTCTGCTGGCTGTCTCAAGTTGCGATCGCGCACCAGAAACCCCACGGGACGAAACTTGCTGGCGTACAGATTTTATCAAATCGTGGGGATTGAGTACCATACAAACTTCCCCAGTACCGAGAATTGTGGCACCCGAAACATTTCGCACCCGTTTCAGCAATAGACTTTGAGGTTTCATAACCACATCCTGTTCGTCTATCAAAGCATTTACAAATAATCCCAATCTTTCCTCCCCAACTTTCAAAACAATACAAGGCATTTTTGCAGAGCTTGAATTTCGGAAGTAGTTTTGATTTTTTATCGAAATTTCACTCCCTGTTTCCTGTCTCAGATACCGACTTTTTTGCCACCCTTTTCTATTGTTTAATGCTAGTAAATCTGTCAGATGAGCAACTGACAGAGGCTGACCCTTTGAAAGTATAGTTTCCTTACCTTCTATAGCAAATATCTCAGACTGAGACACCAGTTGTGCCGTGTCTACAAACTCGACTGGCAGACCATAAGGAATGTCTTCAACTGTGACAATTAATACATTTGCTGTAGCTAAAGACGTGCTGATTTGCAGCCTCAAAGTGCATCCTTTTCCCGGCAAAGACTCTACTTGAATACTACCTTTTAGGGCTTCAACATTAGTGCGAACTACATCTAAACCCACCCCGCGCCCCGATACTTCGGTAACAAATTTTTTGGTCGAAAAACCCGGAGTAAAAATCAAAGATTGTACTTGATTTTCGGTCATTTCGGCCAGTTGTTCAAGCGTACAAATATTGCGTTTTACAGCAGTTTGTTTAATGCTCTCTAGATTTAGTCCCCGACCATCATCAGCAACTTCAATAATAATATTGCTAGCAATATTATAGCCTTTAATTCGGAGAGTTGCCACGGGAGGTTTACCTAGTTTTTTCCGCTCCTCAACAGTTTCAATGCCGTGGTCGATCGCATTTCTAAGCATGTGCATTAAAGGGTCTTTCATTTCTTCTAAAATGCGTTTGTCTGCTGTGGTTTCGCCTCCTTCAATCACTAATGCAACTTCTTTACCTTCCCGTTTTGCTAAATCTCGAACAGTTCGAGGAAATAAATTAAAAATAGTAGACAAAGGCAGAAGTCTCAGAGTGCGAATTCCTGATTCTAATGCCTCAGTGATTAATTCGAGTCTAGCAGTATCTTCATAAACTCGATTTCTCAAGCGGTTGACTAAAGTTCCGAGACGTTCTAAACGTTCTTCTGTACGTTGATAGTAATCCTGCAATTGGCTAAATTTACCGCTGGCTTTAATACCGTTTTCATCTATCTGCATCCGATCAACGGTCAAGCTCGTTACAAAATATTCTCGGCTCCACTCTTCCCACAAAGTTGTAATTTGTTCGATATCTGCAACTCGGTGTCCTAGCCGAGTTTTTGTGACAGTAAGTTCCCCTGCTTGAGTCATTAAATCGTCTAAATTTTGAGTAGCAACGCGAATGGTTTCAATGCGGTAAGATGAGGTTGAGGATGCAGTAACTGCCGACTGCGAAGCCGACTCAGTGGCGGGTCCAGAAGGTGCAGGCAAGTTTTGAGCTTCCAGTAGAAATTCTGGGTTGGATTGTAGGGGTAAAAAAGAGAAATTTTTCTCTAAGTTAAGGACTTCAGAAGTTTCAACATTTGTTTCTAGTTCTTTGGTATAAGGCTCAGTAAATTGCGCTTCTACCAAGGGTTGTTCTGGTACTTGTGAAGATGAGGGATCTACTATTGAGGCAGCAGCCTGTGGCTGTGGCTGACTAGAAGCACCCATCATGCTAGCGAGGATGTAAAAAGTATTAACGCCGGAATCTTCGCCGGTAACGGCTTCGTTAACGAGTTTCCGCATGGCGTCTAAACCTTGCAAAAGTCGATCGCTAATATCCGAATTCAGTTGAGTTTCTCCCCGTTTGACAGCTCCCAAAATATGCTCCATTTGATGAGCTAAAGATGCTACATTTTTTACTCCCAGCATCCCAGCATCACCTTTAAGAGAATGGGTTTCCCGCAACAATTGTTCTAACTTAGCTAAATCGCTCGGATATTGTTCTAAGTACAGCAATCCGTCGTCTAGTTTCTGTAAGTGTTCTTGACTAGCGACTTTAAATACATCTCGAAGTTCTTGATCTTCAATCATCATATATGTTATTGAGTAATAGGTAATTGAGCATGGCTCATGGGTAATTGCTAATGATAATAATGTTGAATACTCAGTCGATTGCTAATGACTAATGACTAATGACTAATGACTAATGACTACACTACTTCTTTAAGATTAAATGCAGCTTCTGTGAGTTGTTGAGTACCAATTTTAACTTGAGTAATACCGCTGACTGTTTGAGACGCGGATTCCTTCATAGAACTCATGGCATCACCTACTTGCTGAATTGCTATCGCCTGCTGTTTAACATTAAATGAAATTTGCTGGTTGCTAGCAAACACCAGATTGCAAGCTTCCCTCACACCCGTAAAAGCTTCTGCCGTATCTTGTGCTGTTTTCACCCCTTCTGCAACCGTTTTGCGACTATCTTCAGTTGCTTTCACCGTGGAGTCGATCGCGCCCTTAATTTCTGGAACAATACCATTAATCTTTTGTGCTGCTTGTTGGCTTTCATCTGCTAACTTACGAATTTCGCTTGCTACCACCGCAAAACCTTTACCGTACTCGCCGGCTCTGACTGCTTCAACAGCGGCGTTGAGAGCCAGCATATTAGTTTGGCTGGCTAAATCGCTAACCAAACTTGCGAGAGTCGATATATTGCCAATCTGACTCGTGCTGTCGTCGAGTCGATGATTTTGCTTAGAAATTGCCACCACAGCTTCTCTAAGATTCAGCATTTGATTGAGAGTTTGATCTACCTTTTTAGTACCTTCTTCGGCTAGATTTAAAGCTTGGCGAGCGGCAATGGCAACAGACTCAGCTTGCTCGGCTGTTTGCTGGGAAGATCTGCCCAAATTTTCTAGAGTTATAGTTGTTTGATTGACCGAAACAAATTGCCTATCTGCTATTTGTTCTTGCCTATTCATATTAGATTCTATTTGCATTGAAAATGAGGATATTTGGTAAATCAGCCCCCGAATGAGAGCAACAATCTGTTTGAGAAAAAACCAGCCAAATCCCAGCACCACAGCCAGGGAAACAATAGCAATCAACGCTGCTATTTTTTGAAGCGAATCGATGGAATAAAATAGCAGTTTTTTGGGTGAACTATCCACTATCACTAAAAACTTATTGGTATTTTGTTTGCTGGGAAAAACTGTATTATAGCTAATCACTAGCTCCCTATTATCAATATTTCCCTGGCCACCTGAGAGTATTTTAGCAACAAGGTCTCCTGAATAATCATTTTTGACATTTTCCTTGGTTTTGAGTTCAAATCCCCATGCTTTTTTAGGATTGGGATGAGCCAGATAATACCCATCTTGATTTAAGATAAAAGATTGGTCTGATAGTTCAGGATTGAAATTTTTAACCATATCGAGTAGAGTGCTACCCAGAGCATTAGTAATGACAAAGCCTTGTCTTTCTCCTTTGGGATTAAAAATTGGAGTGGCATAGCGAATTGTTGGCTTGTAAGGAATTTCTATTTTCCCCCTTTCCTTATTCAGATTTAAGGAAGACACATAGACTTCTCCTGATTTTAGCTTCATAGTTGCCGAGAAGTAATCTGTGTCTGCTTTATTTTGTAGTTGAGAATCTGGAATAACTTTGATATTGGTGCCGTCAGAATCTACGCGCACGATCTCCTTACCGCTGTTATCTATGTAACGCAATTGCATATAATATGGCTTGGCTTCCATCATAGATAAAAATGTGAGTTGCATTCGATAAACCCAATCTTTATAAGTTGAATTAGTTTGTTTGTCTAATCCATTTCCTTCTCTAGCTCTAATCATTCCCTGAACTGGGGGAGTTTTGCGGAGAAACAAAATATCGGCTCTCAGATTTTCCAATTTGTTAGTCATTTGATTGGCGGTGGAATTAACACTGTCACTAAGGGTTATTAATGCTAAATTTTGCAGTGCTTCTGTTGAAGAAGAAATTCCATACCAACCAACAATAGATACTGGAATCAAGGTACTTAAAATTAGGAGCAGCAACAGTCGATGCTGCATTTTTTGGAAAAAATTGTTAATCATTAGTTACTGGGAATCGGTTACTGGTAACTTGTACGCTCGCATAGTCTAAGTATAGAGAACTAGAAAATTGTATGATCGGGTAGCCGAAGTATTGGGATTTGGGAAGTGGTAGTCAAGAAAAAATAACAACCCCCTAATAATAACTCACAACTCACTACACGACTGATTTGATATTAGGTTTTTATTGGCATTTGCCCATAAACAAGTTATTACTCCCGTTAATATCGCTGGAATTGTAGCGAGGCCTATCGCCAAAGCAATTGTTTTAATTCTTAAGGATATATTTAGCCTTTTTGGGGAACTACTCATAATTCATTGCTTTCCTACAAAACTGCTTTCAAATCTAAGGCTGCTTCATTCAATTTTTGAGTACCGACTTTAGTTTGACTGATACCGCAAGCGGTTTGGGCTGCGGCTTGATTGAGAGAGTTCATAGCTTGCACTACCTGTTCGATCGCGATCGATTGCTGTTTGGCATTCAGCGAAATTTGCTGAGAACTCAAAACCACATTGTTAATGGCATTGGCAACTCCTGCAAATGCCGCTGCGGTTTCTGAGGCAATATTCACGCCCGATTCCACTGTTTTAGTTCCTTCGTCTGTCACCATTACCGTTGAGTTAATCGCTTTTTGAATATCAGCAACTAATAGATTAATTTGCGCTCCTGACTTTTTACTGCGATCGGCAAGTTTGCGAATTTCTGACGCCACTACGCCAAACCCTTTGCCGTGTTCTCCTGCCCGCACTGCTTCAACAGCAGCATTGAGTGCTAACATATTAGTTTGATTAGCCAAATCGCTAACTACACTTGAGATATTACCAATGTGATCTGTTTGTTCGCTCAACTCTATAATTTGTCCTTGGATATCCTGAACTTTAGTTTTCAGAGTTGCCATTGCTTCTAAAGTTTGTTCTACAGCTTTTGTGCCACCTCCAGCTAAATTCAAAGCTTGCATTGCTTGAACCACGGCTGTTTCTATCTGCTGTGATGTCGCCCTGGAAGAGGCTCCCAATTCGTCCATTGTAGTAGTAGTTTGATTTACGGAAGCTGCTTGCTGACTTGCCATGCGTTCCTGTTCTTCCACGGTGGCTGCAATCTCAGTGGAAGAAGTGGCGATCGAGCTAATTGCGCGATCGATAGTTTGGGCAATTCCTGATGAAATGAGCCAAGCTATAACCGCACCTAACACCAATAAAAACACGGAACCAAATACCAATGCTGAGATCAAGAAAACTAAAGATTGCTTCGTTTTTTCTGTAGCTTGCTTAATCGCTTTTACTTCTATTTCGCGAAATTGCTTATTTATTTCCACAAATTCATCCACAAATTGTGTCTGTTTTCCGGTGTTAAAGAGAGCCAAGGCAGCAGTTCTATTATTTTTTTGTAATAAAGCAACTATTTCGCTAGAACCGTCATAATATTCGTTGCATAGTTCTAGCATCTTCTCTAAACGCATTCTCTGTTCAGGATTTTCCATCTTCAACTCCGCACTATTTCCCGACTCACGAGCTAATTCTCCACCTGTCTTAAAATCATTTAAAAACTGCGGATTTTTATTAATTAAATACCCGCGCATTCCCCGTACCATTTGTTCAGCACCTGCGGACATATCATTTGTGTCTCTGATCACATTTTCTATCCTTTCTACTTCTGCAAAATTATTCAACACATGATTAGTAGTTGTATAAACTAGCACGGGAAAACCCAAGTATATAGTTGCGGGCGCTACATAGGCCAGCAGCATTCTATTTCTAATATTTAATTTTATTAACTTAGAAAACATATTTTTCTCCTTAATTTAAGCACGTGAATACACAAATTAGATTGCTTAGTTAAATCTCGCTTGAAAAGCGGATTTGGTATAACTCAATACGCTTGGGTTAAAACTATTTATTCCTCAGAGATCTCCGTCGCATCCCCCCATCGTTGCGAGGATTTTGAGTAAGTTCTTGTTTGTCCCCCCATTTAGAAGGGGGGCTAGGGAGATCGAGCTTAACTGAACCGTATTGTGATATAATTAACTTCTTTAGTCCTGGACGCATTTCAAGATAATTCTCTCATGCTAAGTCCCGCTCGTTACCAGTTTTGATCTCTGCGTTGGATCGGGATTGCGAAGGAAATCAAGTATCCAGCTAGATGCTTCACTGCACTCATGACAGATATACTTTGCGTAAGTCCTGTTCTGGATTCAAACCTCTTCATCAACAACTACTCCTCCTTTTGTCAGCAGTTTTTGCAAGTTGAGAATAGCCATCATTTTTTCCCCATAAATAGCTGTCCCCCGTAGATATTCGCGGTTGGCAGAATGCAGTGCTGCCGGAACAGCCGCAATTTCCGACACATTTAAGTATATAATATCTAATATTTCGTCAACAACTATACCAGCGACCAAATCCGCCACTTCAACAACGATCGCCTTAGAGAGATAATTGGCAGTCTCCGACATATTTAAAGACATATTTAAAACACTGCGAATATCAATTAGCGTCACAATTTCTCCCCGTAAGTTTATATTTCCCACTATGCGATCGGGAGTGCAAGGAACCGGAGTTACTTGGTTGATATCAGTAAATTCGCGGACTAGATCTAAATGAATACCAAAGTATTCGCTATTCAAAACAAAAACCGCCAGGGACATATTAATTGCAGCATCATTTTCCCCCTCGCCTCGCAGCCTCAAATGATTAGCGCGAGATTGAAAAATTGCTTTTTCTTCTGGGGTAGCCTGCGGGCAAAAAACGTGACGCTTGCTCAAAATTTTAGGAGTTTTACCTAACACTTTTGCATTTATTTGCCCGTGTAAATTTTCCGTCTCTGCCTCACCTGCTGCTGCTTCACTACCTGCATTGCTTGGAGAAACAGGCTGGATTTCCTCTGACTTTTCGGGAGAATATCGAATTAAGTGATCGAGATTCAGCAGCATGATAATATTGGCTTCGCTGCGGGCAAGTCCAGCTACAAAATAATGAGAAGCTTCTGAATTCTCTCGTCCGTAAGATAGCTGCGGAGTGATGGCCTCTTCTGAGAGTTCCTTAACTTCGCGAACTTGATTGACAATTATACCAACTTTCGATTCTTGCCACTCTATGACGATCGTACTATCTGTCACAGAATACTCCTGCCAAGCGTATCCAAAACGCAGATTCAGATCCATCACGGGCAGAATTTCGCCGCGAAGGTCGATCGCCCCAACAATATCTTGAGGTGCTTCTGCAATTGCTGTCAACTCCGGCAGAAAGAAAATTTCCCGAACGTAGCAGGCTTCTATACCGCAGAGAAAACCGTTCTGTTCAAAGATAAGATACGGTTTAGTTTCCATATTTTAGTGTACAGTTTCTTTACTGTATAATTTTAACAATTTTTTTTTAACATTCATCAGCACTTGACTAGCTGTCATTTTTCCCTGTGAATCTATGGGAGTGTTTGGCGGCAGCGCTTTCAGGATTTCACAAGATGAATGGTACATTTTAAGAGCTCTTTTTACTTGGCCTTCTTTATTGTATATATTCCCTAGCTCTATATAAGCTGAAACAAAAGATGGACACATATAAATAGTCCTCTTTAATAAATTTTTTGCTGTTTCTAATTGACCCTGTTCTTCAGCAATTTGAGCTTGTAAATAATCAGTATATACTGATCCCGGCTCTACTTTTCTAGCTCGATTACAGTATTCTATTGCCTGAGAATAATTGCCGGCATTCGCCTGAACTTGAGCGATTAAAAAATAAGCATCAAAATTATGTCCCTGCAAGTCTATTGCCTCTTGTGCCTTGTTGATAGCCTCAGCATAATCTTGATTTTTAAATAATTTTTTAGCCTCTAAAATTAGCAGTTGAGGCGTTTGATTTTGAGTATTTTCTGCTATTATTTTTTCTGTAACTGACACGGCATTGTTCGGTAAGCCGTCCTCCAGATAGGGAGATGGCAGCATATTCCCCAGCAGATTACTTATTTTTAATACGGGCGGCATCTCTATCTCTGGAAAATTGCTGTTAGTAGTAAAACTAGGTGGCATAGTTTCTCCTGTTAGCAACTCACCACTATCATCGCCCATAGTATCTGCTTTCGGGAATTCCCGAAATGCCGAGTTTGCTTCCCCTAAAGTCGCAACCCTAGACTCTATTTGACAGCGTTCATCCGGTACTGCATCCCGACGCTGATACACCACTGACTCCGGGAAAATCTTGGATTCAAACTCGTTCATAATTTGACCGTAAACTTCAGCGTGACCGGTCATTAAATATCCTCCAGGTCTCAGTGTCTTGGAAAATTTTTGCAGTACCAGTGAAATATACTTATGTTCAAAATACACAAAAACGTTTCTACACAAAATTAAGTCTATGTTATAAAGATTTTGGTAAATATTAGGAAACTCATCTTTGATTAAATTTACACAGCTAAAGTTGACACTTTCGCGCAATTCTAGATTAATTTCCCAATCATTTTGCCTCTGATGAAAATACTGCTTTTGTATCTGCGGTTCAACCAAGCGAAACGACCAATGACTGTAAACTCCCTGGGGCGCTTTTTTGATTACTTTTTCATTGATGTCTGTACCTAAAATTAATATTTTCCATTGCTCCCAATCGGGAATCAATTGTTTTAAAACAATAGCTAAAGAATAAGGTTCTTCACCGGTGGAGCAGCCCGCACTCCAGATTCGCAGTGTCGGCTGCATTCCCAATGTTTTGTGCAAGTTTCTTTTCTGGTCTATCAATTCAGGAAAAATTACTCTGTTTAACAGAGCAAACTGTCCTTTATCTCGCATAAAATAACTTTCAGTTGTTGTTAATAGCAATACTAATTTTGCCCATTCATTTTTACTTTCAAAAGTTTTGGCGGTTAAAAGTTTATAATATTGTTCTGGTTCTGCAATTTTTTTTTCTCTCATCCGACTCATGATTTTATGAGACAGATCCGCTCGATCTTGGGTTCTAATTCGCACACCCATCTCAGTAGTAATTAAGTTTATAAATAGCTGAATTATGGAATCATTCATGTCCACTGAGGTAGATTAATTTAATAATTTGGGAAGTGGCAACTTTTACTGAGCTGATGCTGAGTTGGTGCTGAGCATAGCTGCTAGCCTGCGGCTCGTCGGTTCGCAAAGCCGCAGGGAGCCGAAGGGAAGTGCGTAGCTGAACTATTGGGAATTGGGGAACTTGTAAGCTCGTGTAGTAGAAGTATTGGGAATTGGGAATTGGGGAATTTGGAAGTAGAAATTGGGAATTTAGCCGATCGCCTTAACAATAACAGTGTTACACCACATCATATCAGAAACTTGCCAGCTACTTAAAGGAAAAAGGCAAAAGGCAGAAGGTAGAAGCCAGGAAAAGAATATCCCTTCTGCCTTCTACCTTCTGCCTTCAAAGGCACTAATCTCCAACTTTAAGCTGGATATATCCGCAGGCGGCGATTGGGTTCTTCCCCAAAACTGTGGGACTTCAGGTGATAGTGTTCCACAAGTTCGTGCTGCATTTTGCGGACGTTGGGAGAACGAGGCAGGAGTTCCACCGGCTGTCCCTTGGGAATGACAATTTGCTCCACTGCTAAGCGGGTTTCTTCGAGAGCTTCGAGCTCGTCAGAAGAACCGCTGCGGGCGAATAAGGCGAGGTCTGCCACTTCCGGCGTGCCGGGGTCATCCATGTCCAACAGACGCCGCAAAGCTCTCGCTACGTGGGGAATAGTCCCTGCCTTAATTGTGTGCAGGGGAACTTGGCGAGTTTTGGCCAAGTGCCTCAATTTCGACTGGTTCCGAACGTTCGATCGCAAAGCCAAAACCACGTCAGCGCTCTCAATATCCTTGGTCAGCAGTATCGGCAGGTTCAGCGTCGAAATCACCTGTTCGAGCTGGTGGCGAGGTATGCCGTAAGGATAAACGTGGAGGGGCAAATCTTCGCCGTTAGGGCCGACATTCTGGGAAAAACGTCCAGGCTTAGGTACAGGCTCAACGGACAGGGATTCTTCGAGCAGTTGCTCGAAATACCGAGTCTCAGCAACCGGCGCGCTCTTAGCAGCTAAGTTCTCGCTGGGAGCGGGCATCGGCACCATTTTGCCAGCACTCCGCCACCCTGAGATCGGTGTGACGGGCCGGATTGCCGAGACAGCAGCCGGGCTGCTGGAAGCTGCCATCCCCGGAAACCGCGCGGGGGGAGTTGCCGACTCCTGCTCGATAATTACTTCTCCTGTCTCGCTGATGCTTCTGATTTGCTGGCTCGGTTCGCGTCCCCGCAGCAGAGTGTCGATCGAATCTGCAACTCGCTCGTGGATTACCCAGCGCTGCCGTTCCAGCATTTCGATGGCAATTTCAAAAGTTGGCGGTGCTTTGCGTTCCAAAACCGTCTTTTGAGAACCGCGCCGTCTTGCTTCGTCATCTCCCAGCGTCACCGCTTGGATGCCCCCAATTAAATCTGCCAGAGTCGGGTTTTTCATCAAGTTTTCGATCCGGTTCCCGTGGGCGGTACCTACCAACTGCACGCCCCTTTCGGCGATCGTCCGAGCCGCCAAAGCTTCGAGTTCCGTGCCGATTTCGTCAATCACGATCACTTGCGGCATATGGTTTTCCACTGCTTCGATCATGACTTGGTGCTGGAGTTCGGGACGGGAAACTTGCATTCTGCGAGCTCTACCGATCGCTGGGTGGGGAATATCTCCATCTCCGGCAATTTCGTTGGAGGTGTCGATGATTACCACCCGTTTTTCCAAGTCATCGGCGAGGACGCGGGCAATTTCGCGCAGGGCCGTGGTTTTGCCAACCCCAGGGCGGCCGAGCATCAAAATTGACTGACCGGTTTCCACTAAATCGCGGATAATGCCGATCGTCCCGAACACAGCGCGGCCCACCCTCAAAGTCAAGCCGATAATCTCGCCGCTGCGGTTGCGAAGGGCGCTAATTCGGTGCAGGGTTTGCTCAATACCGGCTCGATTGTCGCCGCCGAAGTGGCCGACTCGCTCGATGCAATAGTTGAGGTGTGCCTTGGAAACCGGTGTTTGAGAAAGAGGTTCGGCCAAGGATGGAAAACGAGCTTCAGGTTGGCGGCCCAAATCCATGACAATCTCAATGAGATTGTTGCGCTGCGGGTGCTGCTCTAAGGGCTGCCGGATCTCATCTGGCACGATGTCTAATAATCTGTTGAGGTCGTCTGTAATCTGCATTCGCCTCGATGTGTTCGGTGACGTTTTCAACTTTTTAGTCTGTTGCCAGTTGTTATGTGTCAGTTGCCAGTTGTTATGTGTCAGTTGCCAGTTGTTGTTGGAATTAACTACTAACCACTAACTAATGACTAATGACTACTGACTAATGACTACTGACTAAAATTCTTTGAGCGGGGAAACTAGAGAACGAGCTAAACTTACGGCCTGTGAGAGAAGTTCTGGGACGGCTTCGAGCTGAGGTAGCCGAGATGTTTGAACTCCGGCTCCTGGCCGCGCGACTGCCACCGGAACGGCATAGGCTCGATCGGTCTGCATTGTTTCTA
The DNA here is from genome assembly GCF_036700645.1 of Microcoleus sp. S36b_A4. Taxonomy (NCBI): domain Bacteria; kingdom Bacillati; phylum Cyanobacteriota; class Cyanophyceae; order Oscillatoriales; family Microcoleaceae; genus Microcoleus; species Microcoleus sp. S36b_A4. The sequence goes on from NZ_JAUBPI010000068.1 coordinate 18,041, forward strand.
ACTGTTCTAAAATTGGCGATAGCAAAACCCTGGCATAGCTGCCGTAAGCTACACCTGCAATATATGGAACAGGGGGATCTGACGAATTTTTCCCGGCATCCTTCATCAGTCCCTCGGCTCTCAATTTGCTGACAGTGTGAGCATTAGTGCCGCCTGCAAGTTGCACGTATCCCGGCAACTGGGCAGCCAAAACTTTTTGACCGAGTTTGACCGCGGCTCTAGTAGTTCCTGTTCCGATATCTCCGCTCATTGGCCTACCGTCCGTTTGCCAAATTAGCGGACAAGGAAGGGGGGAAATTATTTGATAGAGTGTCCGCAAATAATCAATCAAACCGTCTCCATCGGGGCAACTAATTGCTATTACCTTGAGTTGAGCGACCCAGGGAGCTATGCTCGACCAAAGTCGCGCAAAATCTGCCTCTCTGCCTACTTGCGTGTGGATTTCTAGGGCGTCCGCACCGGATTGCAAGATTAAAGGTGCGATCGCGGCGGGAGCAGACACGTAAGAACGAGTATAAATTAGTTGGCTCGGACAAATCGGCAGACAGCGACCGCAGCCATAGCATTGCTGGTCTATCACCCCGGAAAAACCACTGCCAGCACTCTGAAAAACTATTGCTTCGGCTGGACATATTTTTTCGCACGGCCGCCAGCAGTCCACCGGACAATCGGCTGGGTTGAATTCGGCTTTGCGAAAATGCGGGTCTTCTCCATCGTTTAAACTCACCATCAGCAACGGCAACCCTTTGCCGCCAAACCTGCGGTTTTGAGTTCTTGCCTGTAATTCGCTGGCCACTTGTAGGGCTTCTTTCGCTGCGGCGACGGCGGCGGGATCTGCCGCGACATCGATACAGTCAGCGCCTGCTAAGGTGTAAGCCAAGGTGAGATTCCGTACAGCAGGCAGGTGTTGAAAGCTCGCCCCACAGATCAGCTTGAACCAATGGCCATCTTTTAATGAGTTTAGGGGATGATAATGTTCTGTCACCCTTATATGCTAATCCTTTCAGCTAAAAATTACTATGTGGAAATTTCTACTTAATTTGAAAATTTAGGCGGGTACAAGCTGGAAACGCTACTGATAGCAGTATATCTGGTGCTGTTGGCTCTATATGTAGAGTTCTGAGGTAAGTATTTTTGAGAAATCTAATTTTTTTGATAGTGCCTAACGATGAGGCTATTTTCCACTTTGGCGATCGGCTTGAGTGACACGTTGACTTACGGACAGAATTTCTATGATATCATATTTCGGTGGATTTGGCAAGGAAAAAGTAGACTAAAGATTTTTTTGGAAGTGGCCGTGCAGTCGTCATTGCCATAAAGTTCGATCGAGCATTGAAACCCAGCGACGAACCGCAGATGAACATTCTACTCCCTAACTTGAAGCTACATTCATCTGCGTTAATCTGCGATTCAACGAGCTCTACTACTTGCTCAGCCGCTTGTAAACCGTAGCCAAAGCATGGCTATCCCCCACATTTCCCGGAAACAAAACCACGGGTAAATTGGGAAACAGAGGATGATCTGCATCGGTTTTCACCACCGAACAACCTGCGATTATTTGACCGATTTGCCTGACACTTTTTAGCGACAAACCTGTACTCAAAACATCATTAGAAGTAATGCCGCCCTTGCTAATCAAAAACCCGATATCGGTAGGCAGTCCCCGCACGATATCCATCAGTAAAGCAGAAACCGCTTCTCCAAATTTTAACCTAATTTCTGCATTGTCAAATTCGAGTTCCTTGCGGCTGGTATAAATTACAGGCGTTTTACCATCGGCATGAGAAGTGCGGACTTTTTCGAGAGTTTCATCGAGCATTTGGGTGCGATACTCTGATGAATCTTCTAACAAGTGAGATACATCTATTTCAATGCTAACTATATTGGGTTCTTTTAACAAGCGTTCCAATTGTTCAGTAGTTTTCTTAACGTGGGAACCAACTATTACTGCACCCGGTTTCCCGTCCCTCACGTATTTTGCCATTTCGTCGGCTGCTACTGGCTGCGGGCCGAGGTCAGCTAAGGATGTTAAAATACTCGCCCCGCTGCGGAATAAAAACTTTTTGCCTTGACTGGCAGCAGCGAGAATGTGTTTCGCAAATGTGTCTAAATCGCCTTGGCTTTCGCCGTCAACAACTGCACATTGGTTGTCTTTCATCTCCATCAGTCGATCTAAACTTCCGTAGCGGATGTCTGCAAGTAAAATGCGATCGACTGCATCAGCTTTGATGCGACCTTTGGTTTTTTCTTCTACGTAGTCTGGCAGGTAACTGTGACTGTAGCCGAAGACTGAATCTTTGGCAAATTCGGTTTGGTGTACAGGCGTTGCGACGCTGTTAACCATTAGGTAATGCACGCTGTGGCGGGTAATTCTGCCTCCTTCAAAAAAGGCGGGAATTAGAAAATGGGCGTCGAAGGGGCCAAGTTCTTCGGCGATCGCATCGGTTTCGATGGGATAGTGACCGCGCAGGGTAGAATCGGAACGGCTAACTATTAGGAAGTCTTCGATTTTTTCGCTGGCGATCGCCCTTTTTAGATTTTGGCACACTTCGCGGGTGACGGAGGCTGCTTTTTCGGGAGTTAGCGATCGAGTATTTGTCAGTATGAAGAAAATCGGGCACTTGTCCCGCAGCCCCAAACGCAGGGTGTCTTCGTCCCAACGTGTCAGCAGCAAGCAACTGTGCACGGTTTGAGAACCAGTCGGATCGTCGTCGAGAACTATAATCTTGGGTTTGGCAGAAGACATACTGACCTGGTTGTTAACGTCACCTTTCCAAGATATCCTTACCTGTTACGTAACAGGAAAAAATTTACAATAATTATGATATTTTTTCAACAATTCTCCTAATTCATAATTTTAAAAATGTCTTTGAGTTCGAGTGGAACAGGCATCCTGCCTGTTGCGGTTCAGTAAGCTGCATATTGCTACTGGGTAAGAGGCGCACGCAGCCGTGGACGCTACTAACTTTTGCCATTTTTAAAATTAGCAGCGTTTCGATCTTGCAACTTTTTCATTTCTGCTTGAACTCCCACGGCTACTTGCAAAGCTTCGTTGAGCAATCGCCCCTGTTCGCTGGCTCGATCGCTAATTTGGAGGGCATTCAAATTTTTTAAGTTATTGGCAAATAATTCTGAGTTAGTAGCGACAAATTTTTTGTTTTCCCTAAGAATTCTTTCAGTTTTCAAAGCTCGAACTAAATCGTCTCTGATTAGTTGCAAAGCTTGAATAACTTTGGCTCGATCGCCGATTTTTACTGCCACATTGCCGGCATCTTCTATCCTATCGTTAATTTCGATCGCTTTGATTATACCATTATAGCGATCGACATCATCAAAAAGATTGATTAAATGTGGGTTTTGGCGGCTGCACTGAATTTTCCACGCATCCTCAAAGATTAAACCGACGATCGCAGCGAAGTGAAGGGCGAACCACCACAAATAAGCTCTAGGAAATATCGCAACCAGCAGCCAACAACTGATGAGAACCAAAACAATTAAACCGACAGTTTTCAAAGCTTCGCGGGCAAACTTAGTCGCTGTCGGCGGCCGGTATACGCGCTCGGGCCCGGCGCCGGTGAGGTGCTTGAGCTCACCGAGAGTAATTTCTAATCCCTGAATGTCAGCTCGCATAAATCTTTACAAATATATGTTAATTATAAAGTTTTGTAGTAGAACAAGGGGCTCGTCTACAATAAACCTAACACTTTTTCAAACCAAAACTGCACTATGTCCGTACGTCCTATATACCTCGACAACCACGCCACAACCCCGGTAGATCCACGGGTAGTTGATGCGATGCTGCCGTATTTCACCGAACAATTCGGCAACGCAGCCAGCATCAACCACGTCTACGGCTGGGAAGCAGAAGCAGCAGTAAAACAGTCACGACAAATCATAGCAGAAGCGATAAATGCTTCCCCCGAAGAAATTGTTTTTACCAGCGGTGCAAGCGAAGCAAATAACTTAGCGATCAAAGGCATCGCCGAAGCTTATTTCAGTAAAGGAAAGCACATTATCACAGTAAAAACCGAACACAATGCAATTCTCGACCCCTGTACCTATTTGCAAAAATTGGGGTTTGACATTACTGTTTTACCGGTGAAAAGCGACGGGCTGATTGATATAGGCGATTTGATCAAAGCGATTCGGGCCGAGACAATTTTAGTTTCAGTGATGACAGCTAACAACGAAATTGGCGTCATCCAGCCGATCGCAGAAATTGCTGCAATTTGTCGCGGAAATGACATTCTTTTTCACACAGATGCGGCACAGGCGATCGGCAAAATTCCCCTCGACGTAGAGGAGATGAATATCGATCTAATGTCCTTGACAGCCCACAAAATCTACGGGCCAAAAGGGATCGGTGCTCTCTACGTGCGCCGCAACAAACCGAGAGTGCAGCTAGCGCCGCAAATGCACGGAGGAGGCCACGAAAGGGGAATGCGATCGGGAACTCTCTACCCACCGCAAATAGTTGGGTTTGCCAAAGCAGTAGAATTGGCAATTGCAGAAATGCCGTCGGAAACAGAACGAGTGGTTAATTTGCGCCAGCGTTTGTGGGAAAAATTGAGTGAATTGGGCGATGTTTTTCTCAACGGTCACGCTACGAAGAGATTGCCGGGGAATCTCAATATTAGTGTAGCCGGGGTTGACGGTCAAGCGTTGATGTTGGGTTTGCAACCGGCGGCGGCAGTTTCTTCTGGATCTGCTTGCACTTCGGCGAAAATATCTCCATCTCATGTTTTAGCAGCGATCGGGCGATCGGACAAATTAGCTTATGCTTCAATTCGGTTTGGTATTGGCCGCTTCAATACCGAAGCCGAAATAGATGCAGTCGCCGAACACGCGATCGCAACTATTACATCTCTCCGACAAGCTCAAAAAGTCAATCAATTTTAGATTTGAAATTTGAGATTTTAGATGAGAGAATTGAAGATTAGGAAATAGTTTTGAGTTTTGAGTTTTAAATTATTTAACTTACAACTCAAAACTTTCCCTCTTTTTATGGCAGAGTATAATTGGTATCGAACCCTTACTTAGAACCAAACACCTCGCGCACCCGATAAATCGGTTTTCCCTGCGACTCGTGATAAGTCCGCATCATCACTTCCGCCAGCAAACCAAAACAAAATAACTGCACGCCAGTCAACAGCAAAACTACAGCCAAAATCAGCAAAGGACGATTTCCAATAATTTGACCAAAACCCAATTTTAAGACTGTCAAATAAATTCCTAAAACCGTTCCCAAGGTCATAGAACTCAGTCCCAAAAGTCCAAAAACGTGCATCGGTCGAGTCAGGAACTTTTTCATAAAAGAAATAGTTAACAAATCCATCAACACCCGAAAAGTCCGCCAAATTCCGTACTTACTTTGACCGAAACGGCGGGCGTGGTGTCGCACAGGCATTTCTGCAATTCTCGCCCCTTCAATAAACGCCAACGCTGGCAAAAAGCGGTGCAATTCCCCGTACAGATTCAAGTCTGCTACCAACTCTGATTTATAAGCTTTCAAAGAACAGCCGTAGTCGTGCAAAGTTACGCCTGTAACGCGACCAATTAACCAGTTTGCAATTTTAGAAGGAATCAACCTGCTAATAGTATTATCCTGCCTATTTTTGCGCCAGCCGCTAACTAAATCGTAGCCTTCATTTAACTTTGCCAACAACAGCGGAATATCAGCCGGGTCATTTTGCAAATCGCCGTCAAGGGTAACAATAGCACGGCCGCGAGCGCGATCGAAACCTGCCGACATGGCAGCAGTTTGCCCGTAATTGCGGCGCAAAATTACAGCACAAAGGTCATCGCGAGTGCTGGCTAATTGCTGCAGAAGTTCAGCAGAACCGTCCTTAGAACCGTCATCTACACAAATAATTTGATAGCTGAGTCCCGATGGTTGGATAGAAGAGGCGATCGCCTCAATCAAATGAGGCAAACTTTCCACCTCATTATACACCGGCACCACCACCGAAACATCGAGAACAACCTCAGCCTCAGCTTGCTGTCTCGCCAATTTTTCCAAAAATAATGCAGCGTCCATTTTTTTATTCGATAATATCAACAGTCAACCGTCAACAGTCAACCGTCAACAACTAACTAGGTTGATAACTTTCCACAACTTTACCATATCCCCGCAATTGCTGGTAATAAGCTTGACTGACTAGATCGCCATCCTCCGACAAAACATCGATACCGATACCGTTGCGACCTTGTGCTTTTCCAGAACTGTGAATGTAGCGATTATCTCCGAGATATAATCCTACATGAGTTGCTTTTTCAGGCGTACCAAAAAATACTAAATCTCCCGGTTTTAAAGCACTGATACTAATAGGTTTAGTAAAAGCTTCCTGCTGATAAGCATCCCTCGGCAACCAGATTCCCGCAGCCACAAAAGCAGCTTGCATCAAGCCCGAACAATCATAATTCGGCCCAACTGTACCGCCCCAAAGATAATAATTGGATTGGTTCATAGCCTCGCGAGCAAAAGTAATTACAAGTGGTAATTTTTCCTTTATTTGGGTCTCAGAAACCACGAGAGGATTGTACAATGTTTCTGTCGGAGCGAGCAACTCAACATCTCGAATATCCAGCCATCCCGGATAATCATCTTCGCACAGCCGCACCATCACAGCCGTTGTATCCAAGTTTACATCGCTCTGTCTTAGGGGGGGGTCAAAGACGCGCAAATGTCGCCCCAGCGCTGCTTGAGTTGCCAATCGATCGCACTTTGGGGAATCGTAAATATTTATGTGCGATCGGGCCCGGTACTCCACAACATCAGATAATTGATAATTGGCCATTGCTAATTGCTCATTGTGTGCTGTTAATTGTTCGCATTTATTGTTCGCATTTAACGATAGATTGCCATTAGCTGCTAGCCGTTAACCGTTAACCGTCAGCCATTAACCATGACATTTTTTCACAAAGACGAACAATTAGAAAACCTCGGCAGTAGCATTATAGACTCCGCATTGTCAGAATTTACAGGATTAAGTGGCGATCGTATAGCCATTACCTGGATAGTCTACGATCCCCCAGTGCGAGTCAATACAGGCGGCGCCCTGAGTGCAGAAGAATTTTGGAAATATCAACCGCGAGGTTTTAGCGCTAGAGCTTCCGAACGAATTTATCCAGCCAGCATCGTCAAATTATTCTACCTCGTTGCCATCTGGGAATGGGCGCAAAAAGGCATGATTCAAACCTCGCCAGAATTAGAACGCGCCGTCCGAGATATGATAGTTGATTCCAGCAACGACGCCACCAGTTTAGTAGTAGACGCCCTCACCGGCACCACCAGCGGCCCAGAATTATCACCCGCCCCCTTTGAAACTTGGAAACAGCAGCGAAACATCGTCAACCGTTACTTTCAATCATTAGATTGGCCGGAATTACAAAATATTAACGTCAATCAGAAAACCTGGTGTGACGGCCCCTACGGTCGCGAGCGAGCAGTTTTGGGAGAGTTAATGGAAAATAGAAATATGCTGACTACAAATGCAGCGGCGCGTTTGCTGCACAGTATAATCGGCGGCGTAGCTGTTTCTGCCCAAGCATCGCAAGAAATGATGGGTCTAATGAAACGCAGTTTAGACCCAGCAGAATTAGAGGCAGATCCCGAAAATCAAGTTACAGGTTTTTTAGGCGGGGGATTGCCAGAATCAGCAAAATTGTGGTCAAAAGCGGGACTGACAAGTCAAGTGCGTCACGATGCTGCTTATATTGAAATATCCGGTTTGCGGCCGTATTTGTTGGTTGTATTTACCGAGGGGAAAGAGAATAGCAAGAATGAAGAGATTTTGCCATTTATATCGCGGCAATTTGTCGAAGCGATGAAGACATTGAATTAGATTTAGTAGTTGATTATTGCGGCTAGACTAGACTTGAACTGCAAAAATAATTGGGACGGGCTAGAAGCCCATCCCACATGGAAATTTTGTGGTATGGGCTTCTATCCCGTCCAAAAATTTGATTAAAAGGAATTTTTTCCTAGAAGCTCTAAAACGGAGAGGGAGGGATTTGAACCCTCGAAGGATGTTAACACCCTTAACAGATTAGCAATCTGCCGCTTTCGACCACTCAGCCACCTCTCCAAGATGACAGTAACTAACTATAGCACACACATCTTATTCTTGCCAACCCCTAATTTAAAAATTCCTCAATCCCTTACTCTGTATACTTTTCGCGACATCAACCTCCAGCCTCTTCCCCAAAGCCCCTGGCCTTCAAGTGCTTTTCCCAACTAAAATTGGAACTCAAAAAGAACCTCTTAGTATACAAATACCCCAAGCGGTACAGGTGAGCCTTGCGATCGCCATCGAGATTAAAGTCCGTCGTCGTCACCCCAGCTTCAGTCACATCAATATTAATCACCCTGCCCTTATCCATTTCTCGCTGGTGATAGCGGTCTCTTGCTTTCATCATCGTTCTGAACATCGCCGCCAGCATCGACAGGGGAGTATCAATCTTAGCTTTAGTCTCAATTCCGGTATCGACTAATCGAAACCCAAAGGTAAACCAGCGCGGTGCCACAAGAGTCGCACCGACGGATTGTTTGTCATAAATCCACAGGGGGAAATTGCTCAAAATTCCGCCATCTACAATTAAGTCATCGCCGAGTTTTCCTGGTTCAAAAAAGAGCGGAATACTCATCGACAACCGAACGGCTTCAGCAACGCTAAAATGTTCAGCGCTTTTGAGTCGCAACTGCTCGTACAAAGGATCGGAATCCGTCGATTCGCGTCGGTGTAAGTCGTCGGGCAGCACCAACATTTCACCGCGAGTAAGGTTCGATACTACTACTTTTAATTCCCGGTCTTTTACGATTTGTTTGACATCGGCAAAAGTGTGCAAGTTACCTCGACCGAGCATTGCTTCCAGCCACTGCCGGAATGGCTGCGCCGAATATTCTCCCATCTGACGGCTAACTGTTAAGAAAAGCAGCGTCCAAGCAGGAGATTGCAAGTCGTCGGCGGGGTCGCCGTTTAAAATTAGAGGACTGTTTTTTTGAGTTAAAAATAGGCTGTAATCGAGCTGTCCTAAAATTTCCTCTAAATCATCAATTGACAAGTCGGTTGCCAATACTGCCGCAGTAATTGCACCGGCAGAAGTGCCGGCCAATTTTCGCCAGTTGATGCCCAAATCGCTGCAGCACCTGAGTGCTCCTAAAAACGCAACTCCGCGCACGCCACCGCCTTCAAAAACCCCGTCGGCATAGATTTGACCGTTGTCGTCGGGAGGCGGAAATTTGCTAAGAATTGTTTGTTTCTCGGTGGCAGTGATTCTGACACCGGGTTCTTGCAAAATTTGCTGGGGATACCACTTGCTCATGGGAAATACCTCGGATCAATTTTGGGTTTGAGATTTTAGAGAGATATCTATGGTTCTTGATTTTGGTCGGCATCCATTGCCTCTTTGACGTATTGTTGAACTTGCGATCGCACTTGTTCGTAGGCCACGGACGCGCACCAAGGTCGGAGAGATAAAATAGTTGTATCGGGAGTAATCTCGGCTACCAAACAAGTCGGGGGCGGATTCTCCAGCACCAGCGGGTGAGAGTGGGCAATTTCTAATAACTCAGCTACAGTTGGACGAATTGGCCGATCGCCAATATCAATCTTCAAGTCTACTCGCCTCGTTCCCATTGCCGTTGTATTTTTCAGTGTACCGTTAAACAACTGATTGTTCGGGACAATAATTTTTATGCGATCGTCTGTCACCACAGTTGTTGAAAAAATCCCGATGCTGTCCACCACTCCCTTAACATCGCCAGCTTCGATCCCATCTCCGACTTCAAAGGGTCGCAAACTAATCAACATTACCCCAGCAGCAAAGTGCGACAAAGTATTTTGCCACGCCAAACCAATGGCCAAACCCGCTGCACCCACCACCGCAACCACACTGGTAGTTTGAATTCCCAACTGACTCAAAGCGGCGACTACTCCCACTACCAAAATCGTAATTTCAGCAGCTTGAACTAAGAATTTCCGCAGCGTGGCTTCGGTGCGACTCAGTGCACGGCGAGTCACGCGCCCCGCAAAGTTGATCGCAAATCGCGTAATTAACAAAATGCCGATCGCCCACAGCAGTTGAGGTACAATTTTAAACCCCAATTCTACGAATTTTTTCGAGAATTCTTGGGCTAGTTCCAAGGCTTGTGTTCTTTCTGCATTTAGCTGAGAATAGAAGGTTTGGGCTATTGGTAAAAACTTCTGAATAACTGTCATATCAATTGGAAATTGGGAATTGGAAATTGAGAATTGGGCATTGGGCATTGGGCATTGGGCATTGGTAAACGCAGTCTCAGTCTTCTGCATAAGTCGGAGAGTCCGACAGGGGGTTTTAACCCCTGTCTCATAGCTAAAGTCTTCTCAAAGAGGACTAAAATCAATAATTTACTCGCTCAAAATCTTGAGTCGGTTTCAACCGACTTTAGCTATGAGGCAGGGGTTTAAACCCCTGCCGGACTATTGTTAATAGTGTACTGCTACGCGGGGCAATCGGTGTTTAAAACCGCAGAGAATTTCCCACGAAATAGTTCCTAAAGTCGCGGCCCAATCGTCAGCAGTAATTTGATATTCCCCATCTTTGCCCAACAGCGTCACCACTTCACCGACTTCTAAATCTGGAATGTCAGTTACATCCAGCATTAACTGATCCATCGTCACCGCGCCCACTTGCCGCACGAATTGACCCCTGACTAAAACCTGCATTTTATTAGAAAGATTGCGCGGAATACCATCTGCATAGCCGATACCAATTACGGCAATCTGTGTCGGCCGCTGAGCTATAAATTGATAGCCGTAACTGACGCCGGTTCCTGCTTCAATTGTTTTCACCTGCGTTACCCTAGCTTTTACCTGCATTGCGGGCTTCAAATTGGATCTCGACTGTAAGTGAGGTGCTGGATAAAGACCGTAGGTAGCTAAACCGACTCGCACTAAATCGTAGTGCAAATCCGGGTCAGCGAGGGCGGCAGCAGAGTTTGCCAAGTGGAGGCGAGGAGGGTTAATTCCTACTATTTTAATTTGCTCGATCGCCTGTTGAAACCGCTGGTGCTGCTCTCTCATAACTGCGGGGTCTGGACTGTCGGCTGTCGCCAAGTGAGAGTAAATACTGGCTAATTTTAAATTGGGCAACCGCTTGACTAATTGCACAAATTCTGTAGCTTCCTGCCAGGGTGTACCCAAGCGAGACATTCCCGTATCCAACTTAGCGTGAACTGGCAAAGATTGGTTGATATCGGCGAGAACTTCCGAAAAAATTAGGGCTTGTTTGGCAGTACAAATAGTGGGCTGCAAGTGCCAATGGGCGATCGCCTTTACCTGTGGGGCTGTATGGGTTGCCCCCAACAGCAAAATCGGCGCTTCTATCCCAGCTTCTCGCAATTCTATTCCTTCGGGAATTGTCGCCACTCCCAGCCAACTAGCACCTGCTTGCAATGCTGTTTGACTGACTGCAACAGCACCATGCCCGTAAGCATCCGCTTTCACAACTGCCATCAGTTCTGTATCGGGAGATAAGAGTTTTTTAAGCTGTTTTACATTGTGAGTTAAAGCTGCTAAATCGATTTCTACCCAAGCCCGCTGGCAAAGTCCCCCGTTATCGTCCCACAGCAAAGTCTGGCGGGATTCTTTTGTCGTTGATTCTGCGGTTGTTTGTTCCCCACTCCACATTGTCGATCGCTCCTACTTGCTTACACCATTAAAAACTGCTTGGAGATTTTACCCTAAGTTTGATTATAATAAGATTCTCTCTTTCATCAAAGTTAACTGGTGTATCATAGCACCAAAAATACCCGGTAAAAACTATGGACGGACTGGCCTACCTACATTTAGCTGAAACTTGGGAAACGGCTGCGGGTCAAACTCGATCGACCCACTCAAAAAGGCACCTGAATTTAGCCTCTTCTGCTTTACTTTTCTTTACGATCGCTCTCACAATTTTCAACTTAGTCAATCCCGCACTCGCCATCAAAAAAGGTGATTCAGGCCCGGAAGTAGCCGAACTCCAGAAAACTCTACAAAACGCAGGCTATTTTCGCGGTAAGGCTACAGGATTTTACGGTTCTCTCACCCAGGCTGCTGTGAAAAAGTTTCAAGCAGAGAACAACCTGAAAGTTGACGGAATTGTTGGCCCTAAAACCTTGTCAGCACTGAAAGGTAAGCCGGAAGACGCCAGCATGGAAGCTGCGAAAAAAATCTCGCCCAATGTCGATAAATCTTCGCCATCTCCTACCGCCACAGAAAACACAAACGAACTAGAAGATCCAACTAAAAATCAGCCCCAAGAACCGTCTTTGCCACCATTTAAAACAGAAAATTCCGAGGATAAAACAAGGGAATTATCAACCACAACGTTAGTAAATCCTCCCGACAACACTCAAGGAAAAATGACATTGAAAAAAACAATTTATGGCAATATATCGCCAAAATCAATAGTTTATTCGGGAGACGGCTTGTTTTTTGCTCAAAACATGATGTACCGCCACACAATCACAGTTTACGACAGGAACTTTAAATTAGTCAAGACTATTCCCGATACAGTAAACTTGTCGAAGTTCGGCTTTTCTAAATTCAAAGGCAATTATAAAGGCTCTCCCGTAGAAGCTGCTTTTTCAACCGATGGAAAATATGCCTACGTCTCCAACTACAAAATGTACGGATCGGGGTTTAGCAATCCGGGAACCGACAGGTGTTCTCCAGCGGCAAAACACGACCAAAGTTTTCTGTACCGCATCAATACCCAAACTTTGAAAATAGAAAAGGTAATTCCTGTCGGTGCAGTTCCCAAATTCAATGCTGTTTCGCCTGACAATCGCTTCGCCCTCGCTAGCAATTGGTGCAGTTGGGATTTGAGCGTAGTTGATATCAATAAAAATCTCGAAATCGAGCGTGTAAAACTGGGTGCATATCCTCGGGGTATTGTTGTCACTCCCGACTCAAAAAATGCCTATGTTGCCATCATGGGTTCTTCCAATATTGCGAAAGTTAATCTGATAGACTTTTCGGTAGAATGGCTGAGAAATATTGGCAATGCGCCGCGTCATTTGACGATCGATGCCAATGGAAAGTATCTTTATGCAACTTTGAACGGTGAAGGAAATGTAGCAAAAATTGACCTACAAACTGGTAAAGTGGTGGACAAAGTTTCGACAGGAAAAGCACCTCGCAGCATGACAATTTCCGATCAGGGAAAACTAATTTATGTGGTGAACTATTTCTCGAATACTGTTAGCAAAGTTAGGACTAGCGATATGAAAGTGCTGCAAACAGTGAAGGTTAATTCCAGCCCGATCGGGATTACTTACGATCCGGAAACTAATCAGGTTTGGGTAGCTTGCTATTCGGGCAGCATTATGGTGTTTCAAGATTAATTTAGGTGCTTCGTAGTGAGGGCTTCAGTCCTGACTACAAACAAGAGCGATTAAATGTTATTGGGGGCGTTGCTCTGAGCATCGCCCCTAAAATATTACTTGGACAACTTTACAGGCTTCACAACATACTCAGAAGACTTAGCAGGTACTTGACCTTTTTTGGCCATAGCTTGGTAAATCATGGCGGCTACTTCAGCGCGAGTTGCTGTTCTATTCGGCTGCAAAAGTGCGCGCTTCGGGTGGTTGACAACAATGCCAGCTTCTGTGGCTGCTGCTACTTTGTTAACTGCCCATTTCGGCACTTTTGCCCTGTCTGTATAAACTTGTAAACTTTTGGTTGTTTTTGTTGATGGTTTCAGGCTCAAACCGCTCGCTAAAGCTGCGATGACTTCGACACGGGGAATATTTTTGTCGGGACGGAACTCATTGTTTGGGTATCCTTTAAGATATCCAGTTGTGACGGTGTGGTCGATCGCAGGAGCGACAGGACTCTTGTCTTTTACGTCTTTAAAATCAATGGGTTTTCGGATCGGCTTTTTGTCGTCGGACATTCGCTGAATTAAGCGCGCTAGTTCGGCTCGCGTCATCGGTTCGTCGGGACGAAATTTGCTGTCGGTGAAATCAGTAAAGATTTTGCGATCGACTAAAGCGACAATGAACGGACGCGCCCAATATTTGTCTGGAACATCGGAGAATCTAACGGGCCCAACTTTGGGTTTATCGGCTTTGGGTTTATCGGCTTTGGGTTGGGTAATTGCTGGATTGGGAGTCGATGGCGCAATTGGCTTGGGAGGAACAACGATTACACCCACGGGAGGATTTTCCGGTAAAATCGGCCCTAAAGGTGCAACAGGTGCGACATCCTGTTTTAACGGAACGGGGGTTGCAGCAGGCGATCGCAAATCCGAACTTGGCGATTCTGGCGTTAATATTCCCGGAGTCGCGGGCGTAACAGCAGGCTGAGAAAAAACGGCTGGAAATTGCCAATTTCTGGCATTCAATCGATCGGGATTTTTACCTGTTACCCAAAATAAAATTGCTCCCATCGTGCCGAAGGCAACCAAGATAGCAATCAATTCATCCAATCCTAGAGGATTTCTTTCCCCTGACGGGGGTTGTGAAGAAGACATATTGTCACCTACATACTAATGTAGAAATTAAATCACATATTTTTTTGGTCTGGGGGAAACAGAGAAGGCTAAATCAATTATTCCAAAGTTTTCACTCTCCCTACCTGCGGCGGCGTGGCATCGGGAGAATATATAAAATCAACTTTTACCGATGTCATTTGCTGATTTTTGCCATCTTCAACTCAGCGCCTTCTACTCCCGAAAGAGCGATTCCGACTCGGTTGACGAGAATTCCTGCCACTACCAAAACTTGGCTGCCGCTTGTTTTGATTTTGACGTGGCTGCGGCGATCGCCTCAAAGTGCTGCCACCGTAACCCGAACCGGTCGATCGATTGCCATTTGGACGTACTGAGGGTCTTACTGGCTGGTTGTATGTGGGCGATCGCAGGCGGCCGGTTGTCCTTAAAACTTGACGGTTTCTCACCTCTGGAGGCGGAGTTCGGTAGCGAGTTTGATATTGGTTAACAGCTTGACCGTAAGTATTGCCATAGCCGCCATATCCTGTCATAATTCCCGGCTGATAGACTGGCGGCATATAATATTGCGGTCTAAATAACAAACTGCCGATCGCCTGACCGGCAACAGCTCCAGCAAACGGCGCCCAGAAGCCAGATTGCTGCCGTACTACTACGGTTTGTGGCTGACCGGTTTGAGGATTAGGAACAGTTTCGGTAACGTTGTGGACGTACTCAATTTTAAAATCTTCTGTCAAATGCAAAACCGCTTGATTGTTATCCAAGTTTAGATAACTTTTCTTGCCTGCTGATATTTCTTCATCTGTTAAGCGAGCCATTTGCAAATCCCTAGTCCGGTAAACTGGGGGACTGCCGGCGGGAGTATTCAGCAACATCAAACTGTATTCGCCATCCGCATCGTCGTAGGTAGCTTGCTGTACAGGATATTGACCTTGAGCCAAGTTATTGTTTGGTGCAGGACGCACTGTGTTAATATTTGGATTGCCAGCAGGATTTGTAGAAGTTTGTCTACTAGGAGAACCGCAGGCGGTTGCCGTCCATAAAAAAGTTAAAGCCATTAAATAAATTGTCAGTCTTCGCAGCATCATAAATAGTAATTGGTAATTGGGCATTGGGCATCGCGCATGGGGCAGCGCGCATTGGTAGCAAATAACTAATAACTAATAACTAATAACTAATTACTCCTTCCTTAAAGGGGAATAAGTTCTGGGAAATTGACCAACACTTGGTCGTTGGTAAGTTCGTCTCCCAACTGTGCGGGAGAAAAGTGAACTTGCACAGCTCGGAGCCTTTCTTGGTAATGTAAATTAATCAGTGCTTTTAAACCGACTTTAAGCGCGCTGATGTCAGCGAGGTCAGTTTCTAGGGCAGGAACTTCGCCTTCATAAGCAACTGTCAGCATCACCACCACATTTCTAGTTACCGGCAAAGACAAGGGGGATTTTTTATCGTAAACAGATGTACTGTATTGAGGCTCGCTGAGATAGCGATCGGCTGAATCAGTGAAAAGTTCATCCACATAATCGCCGGCTTCGCCTTCATTCCAAAAAACATCGCCTTCATTGGCGGCTGCTTGCCAGTAGTTGTCGTACTGCAACAGGTGATTGCAAATTTCTACAAGACCTTCTCCTAAAACTGCTATGTCGCCATCGGCATCAATTGCTTCTCTGGCGGTGCGATTGAGAACTCCTAACAGCGGTGCAACTTCTTCGCCTGTTAGGTGAACGAACACCCGGCAAACTGCCAATCTAGTTTTACCTGTAAATTGATTGAATCGATCGCGCCAAGCATTCATAATAACCTCTAGTTGTAATCTGTAGGGCTATATTTCCAACGATAGCAGGCGATTTGCACTCTTGCCGTCTAACCTCAGATTGATATCGAGGGCATTTTGAGCGATCGCCTCGGCAGCGTACTGTCTCGCTTTGACTAGACCTCTTGCGAAAGTGCGCTCGTTCTAGGTAAAATAAAAGAAAAAATTAGCTCCCATAATATGAAGTACGAACA
>NZ_JAUBPI010000006.1:0-40952 GCF_036700645.1 Microcoleus sp. S36b_A4
TAAGGGCCGCCGTTGTACAACCACTCGTCTAAGGAAGCTGCTTCCCAGATTGGGTAGAAGTGAAGACCAATTGCGTTAGATGAAGGAACAACTGCACCTGTGATGATGTTGTTACCGTACATCAAGGAACCTGCTACTGGTTCGCGGATGCCGTCGATGTCCACTGGAGGAGCAGCGATGAAGGCGATGATGTAGCAGATGGTGGCGCTGAGCAAGGTAGGAATCATCAAGACTCCGAACCAACCGATGTAAATCCGGTTGTCGGTTGATGTTACCCACTCACAAAAGCGTTCCCAGACGTTGGCGCTTTCGCGCTGCTGTAAGGTTGTTGTCATTGTTTTATGATTGCTGTATTTGGTTGTCAATGTTCGGATGATGTTTATATTATTAACGGTGTTGTTAAGGTTTGTAAAGGGGTTTGACGACAGTTAAACTGATGACTGTGATTAGGAAAGCTGATGAAACCAGAAACAGGGCCGTAGCTGGCGGGGCCCGACGCCATTGCCCCCGCGCGAAAAGATGAAGATAGCGTGCACACGCGGCGCACCTCAACCCTAACGAACGGGAGCGCTCGGAGGCGGAGAAGGTAGAGGAACAGGAGCGAGGACAGGTGGAGAGGCAGGGATGCGAGCAGGTGGAGAAATCCTGAACTGCTGGAGTTGCTGTGGCGTGAGCGATCGCAAAATTCTCAGTCCGAGGGTGTCTCTGGAGATGCTTAAAGCGTAGGATGGCTCCAAATACGGGCGGAAATTGGATTTGTTGTTCAAATAGCTTTCCATGAAAGCTAGGCTGAGTCCGCTGAGGTAGCGGCGGGCTAAAACAGGTTCCGGCCCAATGACCTCTGGTGGTGGCAGAAAGAGGCTTTGAGGGGAATCCTCGATCGTTGAGAAGTGAGTCCCGTTGTTCATCAGCACCAGATATTTGTTGGGCGATGTCAGCCATGTGAACGGTTGAATTTGTTCGAGCAAAGCGGGGGCGACGGTATCGGCGCTGCCTGCGATTAGCATGACTGGGATTTGGATTTTGCTGAGGTTTGTTTCTCCAAGAATGCTGCTAACGATCGGGTTAACGGCGATCACAGCTTTGATGCGCGGGTCGTCGAAATTGTACTGGTTGCGCTCTAGGCCGCGGGCGCGGCACTGCAACAGTAGGGAGAGGTTCCAACTATCGTTTTCGACTCCGCAATCTTTGTCTAGCTGTGCAAAATTAATCCCCGCCCCGGCTAATGCTAAAGCCGTATAGCCCCCGAAAGACTGGCCGATGACACCGACCCGCTGCAAGTCGAGCTGCCCTTGATAGGCAGGATTGGTGGTAGAAAGTTGGGTTAAATAATCGAGCAAGTCTTTGATGTCGAGGGGGCGGTTGATAAATTCTGCTGGTTCTGCTACTTCATTCGCTCTGCCTGTTACTAAGTTTTGGATTTGTTGGGCGTTGCTGCCGGGGTGTTCGGGGACGGCGACCGCAAAGCCGTAGGAGGCTAGATGTTTGGCTAAATACTCGAAGGAAAGGCGATCGGAACCTAAACCGTGGGAAATTACTACTACTGGGGCCGGTTGCGGACTGCCCTGTGGCAGGTAAATGTCCATATCAAACGTGCGAGGGCGATTTGGACTCGTCACAGTTACCGATGATTTTTTCCAAGTATAGGGGCCCGGTAGCTGGGGCTGCAGCATTTCGGCTGGCGGTATGGCGGGTTCTGAGGCTGCTTGTGCTTCGGACAATTGAGCTACTCCGGCGATCGTCTGATTGGAACGGTTGATCAGCGATGTCAGCTCGTTGGCGATACCCAAGGCGCGGGCGATGTCAATCCTGATGCCATAGGTGGGGAATTTCCGCAGCACGTTGAGAATTGTCAGGCCTTCTGGATCTGAGGCTGCTAAAATCAGGGCGGCTCGGATGGCATAAAATCCAGGCTGCCGAGCTTTGGTTTGAATTACTCGGCCCAAGCGTCTCAGCAGCACTTCTCCTTGAGGCGTGTAAAGGAATTGGGCGATCGTCACCTGGCTGATTTCAGCTTTTGCTTGCAGGGCGGTGCGAATCTCAGCTAGCTGAGATTCTTTGACGTACTGAGCGAAGCCGTCCAAGTTTGAGTCTATTTTGCCTTCTTTGGCGAAAAGTGCCAGAGATTCGATGGGAACTGATTCTTCTAGCGGCCCGTAAGTTACGTAAATTCGCTCGGCACCCATTGCCGGTGCGGCAGTGCAAACAGCAGTGAATGCAAACAATCCTAGGTATTTTTGGGCGATCGACCGCCGAGTGCGAAGGGCAGCAGTGGAGAGGCTCGAAAACAGACAGTTCATAACTTTCACACCTAGGACTTCTAATAATTAGTCGGTGAAACGATGTAAATTGTTTCGTCAAAATTTAATGCCACAAAATCGATCTGTTGCTTCGGATGCTTCGGAAATTAGGTTATCTTGGGAAGCATAGCCAAAAAAGCAATTTTCTGACCTGACAAGACTAGCTGAAATTTAAAATTCAACACCGAGGGGTCAAACCTATTGGAATGCCCATTGATTATTTTTTCAGCTATGCAAGATATTTTCGATCAAGTTTGTAACTACAGCCTGAGTGGGAGAATTTATGATGTTCAATGCAACTGCTATCCTGATTGACGCTTTTGTGCAAGAGCTGCAGGCCGGCTACCGTCGCACCTACGGCAAGTACAAGCCTGACTACCCTGAAATTATCGCCTGGGCAGGGACTATGGCTCTGGAAAATATCGCTAACTGCGATGCTCTCTACCACAATGTGGAACACACAATGCTCGTGGCTTTGGTGGGACAAGAGATTCTCCGGGGCAAGCATATTCGCGAAGGCGGAGTGTCGCCGGAAGATTGGCTGCACTACCTAATCTCGCTGCTGTGTCACGATATCGGCTACGTCAAAGGTGTTTGCCGCCAAGACCAAGAAGCTGTGGGACTATATGCTACGGGTATTGACGGGGGCATGGTTTCTGTGCCGATCGGCGCAACTTCAGCCAGTTTAACTCCTTATCATGTCGATCGAGGCAAACTCGTAATTGACGAACGCTTCGGCGGCCACACATTAATTGATGCCGAACAAATCAAGCGCAATATTGAATTGACGCGCTTCCCAGTTCCTGCTAGCGAAACTCATCAAGACCGAAATAATTATTCTGGACTCGCTAGGGCAGCCGATTTGATCGGTCAGTTGAGCGACCCAAATTACCTACGAAAAATAAGTGCTCTGTTCTACGAATTTGAGGAAGTCGGCACTAATAAAATCTTGGGCTACAAGTCTCCGGGAGATTTGCGGCAAAATTACGCCAAGTTTTATTGGAATGGAGTTTTTCCATACATTCCAGCAGCTTTGAACTACTTGGAATTGACCCAGGGAGGCAAACAAATTATTGCCAACCTTTACGCCAACGTATTTCAGGTAGAACACGCTGAACCGCTCGCTTTCACCAAACCGAACGCTCAAGAATTCACCAAATCCCGCGCCAATAGCAACTTTAACGGCGAAAAAGATGGTGCGAATATTCAGCATTCCCTGTCCGGGGAAAACAAGAAATTTACCGAGTTTCCAGACTTAAATTTGTGATTATTTACGCCCAGAATGGGGCATCTATAAAGGCGAGTCAGTGGATTTTAAAATTGATAATTCTGTGTGATATGTTTGGCGCAACGTTCTGCTTTCAATCAGTCGAAGGATTTGAAATTTAATCCATAGATGAATCTGGGATGTTAAACAAGAGTCGAAATTTTAGGCCGACAGGCGTTGCCAGTCGGAAATTAAGTATCCGTTTTTTGGCAGCGTGATAATCAGGATAAGTTTTGATTTTTTAGTTGCTGGAGATTGGTTTTTAGCTCAAATTTAGATTAATTATCTCAAATCTAAAATTGCTCTAGCGGCAGATAGGTTGCTTGCTCCTTTTTTTTGAGCTAAAATCAAGAGTTATCATCAAAAATTTAACATAGAAAATCGAAAACCTTAAATTGATATGGCAGCAGAAATTCAGCAGCAAATTCAACAGTTGAGGCAGCAGCTACAGGAAGCTAGCTATGCTTATTATGTTCTCGATGCGCCGATTATTCCTGATGAGGTGTACGATCGACTTTATCGCCAGTTGCAAGAATTAGAATCAGATTATCCGGAATTAATTACTGCCGAAAGTCCGACTCAGCGGGTGGGAGAACAGCCTGCTACTCAATTTTTTAGCGTCAAACACAATATTCCTCTCTACAGTTTGGAAAATGCTTTTAATTTTGAGGAATTTGCTAAATGGCAGGAACGCTGGCAAAGGGTAGCACCTCCCCTAACCCCCGGTCAAGAGGGAAATGCACCCCCCCTAACCCCCCCTTATCAAGGGGGGGGACTTGATGGCAATGCACCTCTTCTAACCCCCGGTCAAGAGGGAAATGCACCCCCCCTAACCCCCCCTTATCAAGGGGGGGGACAAGAGGGAATAACATCTTCCATTAGCAATCAGGAAAATAGGGAAATTACTCCCCCCCTTAGCAAGGGGGGGCTGGGGGGGGTTTCCTATGTTTGCGAGTTAAAAATTGACGGTTCTGCTTTAGCGTTAACCTATGAAAATGGGGTTTTAGTTCGCGGTGCGACGCGGGGAGACGGCATTGCGGGAGAGGAAATTACTCAAAATGTCAAGACTATTCGCTCGATTCCTTTAAAGCTCAATTTAGATAATCCGCCGCCTGTTGTGGAAGTGCGGGGAGAGGCTTTTTTGTCTTTAGCTGTGTTTGAGGAAATTAATCGGGAACGGGAAAAAGCGGGGGAACAATTGTTTGCTAATCCTCGCAATGCTGCGGCGGGTACGCTGCGGCAGTTGGATTCTAAAATTGTGGATAAGCGACGGTTGGATTTCTTTGCTTATACTCTGCATTTAGATCAGGGTAACGAGGGTAATACGCAGTGGGATTCGTTGGAATTGTTGCGAAGAATGGGGTTTAAGGTGAATCCCAATCGCAAAATTTGCTATTCTTTGGATGAGGTTCGCGAGTATTACGAATATTGGGATACTGAGCGACGGAATTTGCCTTACATGACGGATGGGGTTGTTGTTAAGATTAATTCGGTTGGGCTGCAAAAACAATTGGGTTTTACTCAGAGGTTTCCGCGTTGGGCGATCGCCCTGAAGTATCCCGCGGCCGAAGTGCCTACAATAGTAGAATCTGTCACCGTACAAGTAGGCAGAACCGGGGCTCTGACTCCTGTAGCGGAACTCAAACCAGTACAGTTGGCGGGAACGACGGTTTCGCGGGCTTCTCTCCATAATAGCGATCGACTTTCCGACCTAAATCTCCATATTGGCGATACTGTGATTGTCAGAAAAGCTGGGGAAATTATACCAGAAGTTGTGCGAGTTTTACCGGAATTGCGTCCCCAAAATGCTCAACTTTTCCAAATGCCTAGTTGCTGTCCCGAATGCGAACAGCCTGTGGTTCGGGAAAAGGGGGAGGCCGTTACTCGCTGCATCAATACATCTTGTCCGGCAATTTTGAGGGGTTCGCTGATTCATTTTTGCAGCCGGGATGCTCTGGATATTAACGGTGTTGGCGAAAAGTTGGTGCAGCAGATGGTTGATAGCAATCTGGTGCATTCTGCGGCGGATTTGTACGATTTGACTGCGGAAAGATTGATGAGTTTGGAACGGATGGGCAAGAAGTTAGCAGAAAAGTTGGTAAGTGCGATCGCCCAATCGAAAAATCAACCTTATTCGCGCGTACTTTACGGCTTGGGCATCCGCCACGTCGGCAGCGTGAATGCTCAATTGCTAACAGAAAGGTTTGCAAATGTGGAAGAGTTAGCAGGAGTATCGGCGGCCTCGATTGAGGGCGTTTACGGCATCGGGCCGGAAATTGCTCAAGCTGTTTATCAGTGGTTTCGAGTGCCGGCTAATCAAAGTTTAATTGCACGGTTGAAAACTGCGGGATTGCAATTGCAGTCAGAAGTAAAAAATCCCAATTTAGCCAGCACAAATTTACAACTTGCAGGCAAAAGCTTTGTGCTTACCGGAACTTTGCCCACTTTGAAAAGAGATGAAGCTAAAGATTTGATTCAAAAAGCAGGAGGTAAAGTCACAAGTTCTGTGAGTGCTAAAACTGATTATGTGGTTGTGGGAGAAGATGCAGGTTCTAAGTTAGAAAAGGCTCAATCTTTGGGGATAAAACTACTTTCGGAATCGGAGTTATTAGAACTGCTATCGAGACCATAAATGATTGGTGAAAGTCAATATATCTCTCTTTTTTCTTTCTCTGCGCCCTCTGCGCCCTCTGCGGTTCGTAAAAAAGCTGATTCACTTGAGCCGTTTTCCGAGAACATCGCCAACCATTCTATTTCCCTAGGTGGAAAATAGCCCCTCGCGAATTGGGCAATACCTCAAAAGGCATAGAAATTGCGCTCGCACTTGGTCAATATACCTACTTCCCCGGCGGTGCTGCCCGCATCGGTTGTCGGTACTGGCTAGTTTTGCTAAAATTTGATAAAGTTTGCAATAGCGATCGCAACTGCCCGCTTAGCCAAATCCCAGCAATCATAGGAGATACATTATGTCTGAAATTCCAGCAGAACAAACACAAACAAACTTGACAACTCCAGAAATAACTACCGAAAGCTCCATTTCTGGAGTGGAAAACGTGAAAAATAGTTTGGGAAACGTCCTAAATAGTTGGAAGTTGAAAGCAGGATTAGCCGTTGCTGTACTTTTGGGAGTTTTGCTATTTGCTTTCTACTGGCAGCATATGATTGCAGTGGTAGGTATGAAGAGTTGGTCGGCGCGATCGGGAGCTAACCCGATCGAATGTATGGTAAGAGATACTAATAATGACGAGTATGTCAGTTGCAGCGCCCTCCTCGATCAGCAGATTGTCCCTCTTGAGTGCAGTTCGAGTTTGTTCAATATCGGCTGTCGAGTCAATTACGGAACTGCTGCACCAAATCCGAGACAAGTCAACCCTAGATAGAGCATCTGCGGGTTAGAGATGATTGTTCAATGAACAGATTTGCTGCTTAAAATATGGGACTTACAAAAAAAATCTCACCGTAAAAATACTCCACCAATAAGGATGAGAAAACTTTTGTTTTTCTCGTTGTAAATTAGCAGGTAATGAAAGTTACCTGCTATTGCCATGAGGTAATCTGTGATAGATGATGTGCGCCAGTATATTAATGTGAAGATTTCACATTTAGTATGGGTATCAAAGCATCCTCAGCTACTATAATAGATCAGTGCGCTCGCCCCTCATGATTGCTGACTATCTTTAATAACATTTTCTTCTATCATTGAAACCTGAAAATGATCGAGATTAATGGCTACGAGATTCTCACTCAAATCTACGAAAGTATCAACTCCACCGTTTATCGAGGCATCCGCCAACAGCACAACTAAGCCGTCATCTTTAAATTCCTCAAAGAAGACTATCCTACCCCCCTCCGCAGGGTAAACGCATCTTAACTTTAACCCAACATATGTTACAATTAAATCCGAGTAAATTTTAATGTAGTTTATTGTAGTTTATTGGTGCTATCAAGGGCCAGAGGTTTTAGTAAAGCTGTAAATTCCCGACAAAAACAAATAGATTCATTGGCTTACCTGAATATTTTAAATGCCAGTTTTTTAGAAGATTTTGCCAAGTTGAAGAACCCAAGAATAGAAAGAAGTCAATAACATTTGCTCAAAGATATTAGATCTATTGCGATTTTAGCTGTCATCAGCGGTGTCGACTGATGGGCAGGAATATAAGCTTATGGTAATGCCAAATATGAATGGTTGAAAAGCTTTATATAATTACCGAATGGTATCATCTCATGACAAGTTTAGTCTCCTTATTTGCCAGAATTGAACCGCCGCAGTTTCAAAAATGTTTTTTGAGTTAGGTAAATGCGATAGTCCGGGAAGTCTAACTAGAAGTGATTGCCATTGATGGCAAAACAATGAAACAATCTTATGACCGCAATGACCAGCAAAAAGTGCTACATATAGTTACTGCCTAGTCTTCATCTCATCAATTATTTTTAGGCAAAAAAGGGGATAAAATTTTTCATGAGCTAACAGCAAATCTTAAGGTTCTGATTTCATCTGCTCAATTCGGGTGAAAATTAAGAATTTCAAGAAGGTTTTTTTAGTTGTTTAGTAATTTACAAATTCACGCTTTTGTCACATTAATTGAAATGTGTTGGCCCTGATTATATGATGACTTTTCTCAACTCCTTGTGTAAAGCTTGATTGAGATTCTCTTACCCTGAAGATTGTGTTTAAAGTGCGATCGTATTTATTTCTACTATGTTTACTCCTCAAAATTTCTCATGTCAATAGGAGCAGCCTATTTTTGGCGATCGAATAATTAGGAATAAAAAAATGAAATGTATGTTTTTAATTACTATGCTTTACGTAAAAACAGTTTTTTTACTAGGAATCAGGCGCGGGAAATTAAACTTGGTTTCTTTTTTTGACTTTCACTGCTTCCCTGACCCAATTACCTTAAAAAACCGGGTTAAAGCGTCCGGGACTGTTGGTGAAAATATGGCACAGAACGCGAGGTTTATGGGTTTAAAAAAGTCTGAATTTTAGTCAAGACTACGTAAGTAGCACTCGCCTATTATACAGCTTGCTTAGATTGGCAAAAAACTCGCTCAAATTCCTACTCGCGGCCGCTGCCGCTTATTTTTGCATCCGGCGAGCAGCTTGCAGCGCGCTTTGAGGAGCAACTAACCGAACAGCCGAGTTTCTCTCAAAAACTTTATATTTTATGGATTAACTTTACTAAAACTTTATAAACCGCGAGCAAAAATTTTATGTATTTTTGATGAAAGCCAATATTTGCAAGTCTTACACTCAACTTGAGAGCGTTACCGAAACCAAGTAAATGTAGTAGGTTGGAAGTCTACGCAGGATGAAAATCTTGCTCTGACAGATTAAACTATGCCAGTCTGGTGTCAGTGAAAACTCTTAGAAGAAGCACTCATTTACTCCAAAACACCCTTAAGTGACATCTGTATGTATATTCACTGGTGTGGAGCCTCTTCTTTAGGTTTGACGATCGCCCTAAATATAGCAGGCTCGCGATCGTCTATTCGCGTCACGGCAACATGGCATTTAGGGCATTTTCCGCCTTACTACCTAACAATACTGGAGGAATCAGGGTTATGACTACCTTAACGCTAGTCAAAAAAACATCTTTTACAGTCGCCAGCTTGGCAACCACAATGTTGCTCAGCATCTGCACGCCCGTCCGAGCTTTCACGTTTGGCACTGCCGGCATCCAGTTCGATCAAGATACCAATATAAACTTTTCATTCGACCGATCTCGCAGCCCTTACCAGTCAAACTTGTGGGTTGCCCAAGCTGAGCCAGAAAACAATGGCTACACCAACATCGCTAGACTGTTTTACGAGACTAAAGCTTCAGATAACGGCTCTGCCAACAACTGGGAAGGAACCTTCGGCAACGCAGTCACCTCCGAAAACGGCTCCATCACCCAAACCTTCAGATTTTTGAAGAATCAAACTTATGCCCTGCTGCTGTGGAGCGACACGGGTAGTGGCAACTCTCGCGAGCAATACGTCTCGTCAAGCACCTTCATGAACAGCACCCTATGGTGGACCCCCGACACCCAGTTCCGAAGAGATGAATGTGGGGTGGCCGGATGTCAGCTTGCTGTGTTTGGTAACTTTATGCTCAACCCCAACTCCAGCGACTCATTTACAAACATCAACGGCGGTAAAGGCCCAGAGCAATTTTCATCCCTCACAATGGCCCAACTGGCTAATGGCACACAAATCTCCTTCGACGATTTGCACGATGCCAAACCAGGAACCGGGCTTGACTTCAAAGACTTCACCGTGTCGGCTCAGTCAGTCCCCGAACCAGTCCCCGGACCAGTCCCCGGACCAGTCCCCGAACCAGTCCCCGAACCAGTCACAGTATTCGGGACTATGCTGGGTATCGGGGCTTTGGCTGCGACTCGCAGAAAAAAAAAGCGAGGGCAGGAACCCTAAAAATGACTCTTAACGAGCCCCATACAAATCTAAATAGTGCGTCTGTTCAGTGGTAATCTGAGGAATAGCATTTCTAAATGTTAAGACTTTTTCCATAACGGGAAAAATAGCATCCTAACAAAGGCACTATTCATGGTATCCACCGCAACAAAAACGAACGTAGGCTACATCACCCAAATCATTGGGCCGGTTGTAGACGTAAAATTCCCAGGCGGCAAACTGCCCCAAATCTATAACGCTCTCACGATTTCCGGCAAAAACGAAGCAGGTCAAGACATTGCCGTTACCTGCGAAGTTCAGCAACTGCTAGGAGACAGCCAAGTGCGTGCAGTTTCCATGAGTACCACCGACGGCTTGGTGCGTGGCATGGAAGTAGTAGATACCGGGGCATCGATCCAAGTTCCCGTCGGAATCCCAACTCTCGGCCGGATTTTTAACGTCATCGGCCAACCCGTAGACAACCTCGGCCCGGTCAATACTTCCGAAAGTATGCCCATCCACCGCAACCCGCCGGCTTTCACCGAACTGGAAACCAAGCCTTCGGTGTTTGAAACGGGGATCAAGGTGATTGACCTGCTGGCCCCCTACCGTCGCGGCGGCAAAATCGGTTTGTTCGGCGGCGCAGGCGTCGGCAAAACGGTGATTATGATGGAACTCGTGAACAACATCGCCAAGGCTCACGGCGGCGTGTCCGTGTTCGGTGGTGTGGGCGAGCGCACCCGCGAAGGTAATGACCTCTACAAAGAAATGATCGAGTCGGGGGTTATTAACGAAGAAGACCGCAGCAAATCAAAAATTGCTCTGGTTTACGGTCAAATGAACGAGCCGCCTGGTGCTCGGATGCGCGTGGGCCTGTCGGCTCTGGCGATGGCCGAATACTTCCGTGATGTCAGCAAGCAAGACGTGCTGCTGTTCATTGACAATATCTTCCGGTTTGTGCAAGCGGGTTCTGAGGTATCGGCTTTGTTGGGTCGGATGCCTTCGGCTGTGGGATATCAGCCGACTCTCGGTACAGACATGGGCGACTTGCAAGAACGGATTACTTCGACTACCGAAGGTTCGATTACTTCGGTTCAAGCTGTGTACGTACCTGCGGATGACTTGACTGACCCCGCACCGGCTACGACTTTTGCTCACTTGGACGCTACAACTGTGTTGTCTCGCGGTTTGGCTGCGAAGGGGATTTATCCTGCTGTTGACCCGCTGGATTCTACGTCTACGATGTTGCAAGTTAGCGTTGTCGGCGAAGAGCACTATGGTGTTGCTCGTCAGGTGCAGTCAACTCTGCAACGCTACAAGGAATTGCAAGACATTATTGCAATTTTGGGCTTGGATGAGCTGTCTGAAGATGACCGCTTGACCGTTTCTCGCGCTCGCAAAATTGAACGGTTCTTGTCTCAACCGTTCTTTGTGGCTGAAGTGTTCACCGGTTCCCCCGGCAAGTACGTCAAGCTGGCAGACACCATTAAGGGCTTCCAGATGATTTTGGCTGGTGAACTTGATGATTTACCGGAACAAGCTTTCTATTTGGTGGGCGATATCAACGAGGCGATCGCCAAAGCTGAAAAAATGAAAGCTGACGCCAAGTAATTTTAGTCATTAGTCATTAGTCATTAGTCATTGGTCATTAGTTGTTAACAGTTAAAAGTTAACAGTTAACAACTAAGTGACTGATGATAGCCGACGGCTGACTAATGACTAATTACTAATGACTGCTGACTGCTGACTGCTGACTAATGACTAATGACTAAGGACAATTTATGACATTAACTGTGCGCGTAGTGGCCCCAGACAAAACTGTTTGGGATTCTAATGCTGAAGAAGTAATTCTGCCGAGCACCACAGGCCAACTGGGTATTTTAAGCGGTCACGCTCCAATGTTGACAGCTTTGGATACCGGAGTGATGCGCGTCCGTCCCGGCAAGGAATGGGTGTCTATTGCTCTGATGGGTGGCTTTGCAGAAATCCAAGAAAACAAAGTTACTATTCTTGTCAACGGCGCTGAAAAAGGCGAAACCATTGATAAAGAAGCTGCTCGTACTGCTTACACCGAGGCAGAAGCTCGTTTGGAAAAGGCTACTAGCGGCACTTTGCAAGAGCAAATTCAAGCTAAGCAAGCAATCAAACGCGCGAGAGCTCGTTTCCAAGCTGCTGGCGGCACGCTCTAGCTCTAAGGTTAAGGACATAGTGCTTTTGTAGTAGGGACACAACAATGTTGTGTCCCTACTGTTTTTCTCGCGTTGTGTCCCTAATGTTTCGCTAAACTCCCGCCTCGGACAATAGAGATTGCATTGTTTCCCAAGATAACCCCTGCTGAAGATAGCGGGGGTTATTTGGATTGTAGGGACTCTCCACGCGATCGACACTGACAATTTTTGCTTCCTCCGGCAAAACAGGAACATCTGGATCGAAAGCGGTCGCTCGCGTCAGGGAGCTAGAAAAGCCTTTAAAAATAGCAATTTCATCGAATTCGCCGTCAATTTCGGCCTTAACGATTAAAACTTCGTGCGATCGTTTTACCGTGTATTGTTCCAAGCGACGAGCAATAGAGTCAGCCATAGCAAATCTCACTTTCCTGAAATCTGCTATAATATAGCTTAATTTTGTGGCTGATTTCAGGGACAGCCCGCTAAATTTTTATTTTTAATTCGACCTTTTTTAACCGCAGGAAGTAAGCACAAATCATATAAATTTTGTAAAAAACATCTGCAATATTTCCCGTCGGCAAAACTTACTTGTTCAATATTTTACAGCATATTCTATGTAGATTTAGTATGGAGAAACCGGGTTTCGATCAACAGAATCAGTACCAAATGGGAGAACTGTAAAGAAACCCCGTGAGAGCGCGGTTTAATTCATCAACCTAGAATATTCTGTATGATGCAGAAACAGAACAAAGCATTCAACTAAAACAGGCAAATGCTGCTGAATTTCAAAAATGTCTGGAGCTTTATTTCTAGAAAAATTTTCCTGAGACGCAAAAATTATTCAATAAGATTTGCGAAAGAAAGCCTCAAGATAAGTTAGCAGCAATTTACTCTCAGCGCTCTCTAAAGAATGGAATGTCTGGAGTGCCTGAAGGATAGTGGGGGATAGAAGCTTTGGATGAAAAGTAGTGATACAGATATATTGTATGTGAACATCGGTAGGGACAAAGAAATGCCTTGTCTGGCGCGGAGAGGAGCACACGGGAATCCCGTGTCTCTACGGTTCGCTTTGACTTTTAATAATTTGGTATAAGATGAAATATTGTAGAAACGAGATCGGCTCTTCCTTGTGTAAGTTGTGTTTAAGTACAAAATGGTTTATAATGCTTACCAGCGGTAAGGACTCGCTCCAAGTATTAACTGGGTTTTTCAACCTAAACTAATGTTATGTCCACTCCTTCTCTCAAGCACTTAGTGGGAAAACTTTCAAGAAAAGCAACGCTGCAAACCGTACTCATAGTTCCGTTTGTCTTGCAAGTATTTGCAGCGGTGGGTATTGTAGGATATTTATCATTTAGGAACTCTCAAAGAGCAGTGAATGACCTGGCGGATCAATTGATGGGGGAGGTGAGCAATCGCATTGAGCAAAATTTGAGAACTTATCTGCAAACTCCGCACCAAATCAATCAAAGCAAGCTGGATGCGGTGAAACTGGGTTTTGTAAACATGAAAGACTTGTCCGCTTGGGAAAAGTATCTGTGGCGACAAGTGCAATTATATCCTTATATCAATTTTACGTCGATCGCTAATCAAGATGGAGAATATCGCACTGGCGAAAAGATGTCTAACGGCACTTTATTGATTAACGCATCGGGCCCATCGACAAATTTTGATTTTTATTCTTACAATACTAATGATACGGGCGATCGCACTACAGTAGCCGCCGCCGTTAAAAACTTCGACATCCGGCAGCACCCTTCCTACGCCTATGCAGCTCTAGAAGCCAAACCAACTTGGAGCTCAGTCTATATATCCTTCCTAGAACCCACCTTGATTCTCAGCGCCCTGCAACCAGTTTACAACAGCCAGAAACAGCTAGAAGGAGTATTAATTGCTGCGTTACGTCTCGACAGTATCGGTCAATTTTTAAACAGCCTCAAAATAGGTAAATCTGGTCAAACATTTATTATCGAAAGAAACGGCACGCTGCTGGCAACTTCCACACCCGAAAAACCTTTCCGCAGCCAAAACGGTCAAAAAGAACTGTTTAAAGTTACAGAAAGCAGCGATGCAGTAACGCAAACTACAGCTAAATATTTAGAAACTCACTTTCAAAACTTCCACCAAATTACAAAAGCCCAGCAAATAAATGTTGAGATAAACGACCAGAAGAAATTTTTAAAAGTCCTGCCCTTCCAAGACGACAAGGGTTTAGATTTGCTGATTGTAGTCGTCGTTCCAGAAGCCGACTTTATGGAACAAATTCATGCCGGCAACCGAACTACAGTTTTGCTATGCTTGGCAGCTTTGGGCATGGCAACTGTGTTAGGGCTTCTCACTTCTCGCTGGATTATCAAACCTCTTATAAAATTAAAAAATGCAGCAATAGCTTTATCTGAAGGACAATTTGACCAAACTGTAAAGCTTGATCGCTCCGACGAGTTGGGCGTACTTGCCGCTGCTTTTAACAGCATGGCAGCACAACTGCAAGCATCTTTTACTGCCTTAGAAACTAAAAATATCGAATTGCAGCGACTCGACAAACTGAAAGACGAATTTTTAGCCAATACTTCCCACGAACTCCGCACTCCCCTCAACGGCATTATTGGGATTGCAGAATCTTTAATAGACGGTGCTACCGGACAACTGCCAGACTCAACAAATTTTAACTTAGCTTTGATTACATCTTCAGGGAAAAGATTGTCTTCTTTAATTAACGATCTTCTGGATTTTTCTCAGCTCAAACACAAAAAGCTCGAACTGCAAATTAAGTCCATCGGCCTTCGAGAAATCGTCTCTGTAATTCTCACTTTGTCTCAGCCATTAGTAGGCAAAAAAAACTTGCAGTTGATTAACTCAGTTGCTCCTGAATTGCCGCCAATAGCAGCAGACGAGAATCGGTTGCAGCAAATACTTTACAACTTAATCGGCAATGCGATTAAATTTACCGAAAGTGGCAGAGTAGAAATTTCAGCAGAATTGGTAACTGGCAAGGCACAATCACCCCTTAATTCCCAATTAGCAATTACTGTATCCGACACCGGTATTGGCATCCCCGAAGATAAATTAGAGCGAATTTTTGAATCCTTTGAACAAGCTGACGGTTCCACTGCTAGAGAATATGGCGGCACTGGTTTAGGGTTAACGGTTGCCCAACAATTAGTGGAATTGCACGGAGGTAAAATTTGGGTATCTTCAACTGTAGGCGTCGGTTCCCAATTCATATTTACTTTGCCCCTATCTGAGAGTCAACCGGATGTTAGCAGCCTGCAGCCGCTTTTAAGCGAGAATTCTCCCGTTTTTATCACTCCTGAATTGGGCCGCAAATCATCTCTAATAAATTCTCCGATCTCAGACAATAGCGACTTGCTAGAAACTGAAAAAATAAAAGTTTTGGTAGTCGATGATGAACCCATTAATATTCAGGTTATCATTAACAGTCTTTCTATAGAAAACTACGAAATAACTCAAGCGAGCAACGGCTTAGAAGCTGTAAATCTGATTGAATCAGGATTTAAGCCGGACTTAATTTTACTCGATGTAATGATGCCGCAGATGACGGGTTATGAAGTGTGTCGAGAAGTCCGCAAAAAATACTCGCCGTTAGAAATGCCGATTCTGATGCTGACGGCCAAAAATCTAACTACCGACTTGGTAGAAGCTTTTAACTTAGAAGCAAATGATTATGTAACTAAACCTTTTATCAAAAAGGAATTGTTGGCGAGAATTAATACGCAAATTCGCCTAGCAAAACTGAATGCAGCCTACGGCAGGTTTGTGCCACACGATTTTCTAAACTTGCTGGAAAAGCCGAGTATTATTGAAGTAAAACTAGGCGAAAATCAGGAAAGAGATATGACAGTGCTGTTTGCTGATATTCGCTCGTTTACGGCGCTTTCAGAACAGATGACACCACCTGAAAATTTTGCATTTATTAATACTTATTTGGGAAAGGTTAGCCCTGCCATCAGGAAAAACAACGGGTTTATTGACAAATACATTGGTGATGCAGTGATGGCACTGTTTCCTACATCTCCTGATGATGGTGTACGAGCAGCAATTGATATGCAGAAAGAAGTGAATATCTACAACCAGCAGCGAGAAAAAAATGGCTTGTTTCCGATCGCGATCGGCGTCGGTTTGCACGCGGGCAATTTGATGTTGGGTACAATTGGCGAACGAGAACGGATGGAAAGTACGGTGATTGCTGATGCCGTCAATCTCGCGTCTCGTTTGGAAGGATTGACTAAGGTTTACGGATCGGGCATTCTAGTTAGCGGTGCAATTATCGATCGCCTAGACGATCCAGAAAAATATAAGTACAGATTTGTCGATCGAGTAACGGTGAAAGGAAAGACAAATGCTGTGTCGGTGTTTGAAATTTACGATACAGAAACAGAGGAAAGCATTGTACTCAAGCAGCAAACGGCGGAGGTTTTTCAAGAAGCTCTAAATTTTTACTACCAGCAAAAATTTGTTGCCGCCCAAAAAGTATTTCAGAATATTTTACAAATCAATCCGGACGATCGGGTAGCAATGCTGTATTTCAAACGCTCTCGCAAGTATCGAATGTACGGAGCCCCAGAGGGGTGGTCTGGGGTGGAAACTTCGACGGAAAAATAGGGCGCACACTGCACGCCCTACTCTCTTTAACAGATGGTTGCACAAACTTTAAAATATATTTGTACAAACACCCAATTTATTCCATGTTTTAGGGCCGACAATGCCATCAGCAACGATTTGTTGTTTGTTTTGAAAATTGATAACGGCTTGTTGGGTTTTTGGGCCAAATCCTCCATCAGTATTTACAGAAAATCCGCTGGCGTTCAAGAGTCGCTGAAGATAGCGAACGTCCTCATTTTGGGTGACGCCATCGTTGCGTTTGAGTAGGGGAAAATAACGGCAGGAAGGTAATTCAGTGCGAATTGCGTTTGTGGTTTGCATGGTTTAATTCTCCATTGGTTGTTTGCAAGTTGTTTAAAAGCAGAGAAGTGCGGAAAAGATGTTAATTAATAGTCCTGGATGCACTTTTGACGGGCATAAACGAGGTTTCGGCTTCGCTCAACCACTAGGTTTTTTAGCGTTTATGAGGGCGGAAAAAAAGTATTGCTGTGAAAAAACCTTGTTTCTTGCTACCCGTGGGCCTAGGATTAGTTAACTTGGATTTAACATCCGGGTTCACCTGTATAACAAGCGCCTAATAGACTCCAAGTTTGAGGGCCGACAATACCATCAACAGCAATCTTATTATCCTTTTGAAATTTGATGACTGCTTGTTCGGTTTTTGGGCCGAAGAATCCATCAGTTGAGACGGGATATCCGTTTTTAACTAAGGATTGTTGGAGATAGCGCACGTTTTGATTGGCAGTGGTGCTATTATTTCGTTTCAGTGTGGGTAGTGAAGAGCAAAGAGGCAATTGAGCGTAAATTGAATTTGTGGTTTGCATGGTTTGATTGGGGATTAGTGGTTTGCAAGTCGTTTGAACTTGCTATTCCCCAGTTGTAGCTGTGGGGGGAAGTGCTTTAACAGTCGCTTTTTATAGTGACGCTTATCTGGGGTAGCTCAGATGAGTGACAGGCAGCTATCAAATCCGTTTTGTATAAAATAATTGTCAAAGGCAAACAGCAGCTAATTTCCATTTTTTATCAACTTTTAGCATCTTTGCCGGAAGCCCCACACCATACCTGTAGGGCTGTTGGTGTCGGGATGGATAGGCAGATTGACCTAGGTTGGCTAGGCTAGGCAATCAATCCTGTCACGGTGTAATCGCTCCACTCTTGTATAAGCTGAGTAATGGTCTTTTCTATAGAGGAGGCAAAAATACTGTATTTAAAGCTAGTTAACCATGTGAGCGAAAAGGCCGATCGGGAAAATAGCTCTGGGGTTGGGACTTTAACTTAGAAGTGATATCGTAGAATCGGTAGATAGTAGATTTCCGGCTGTCAAACAACTTGAGAATTGAATCAATGACAATTTCTGTAACTATCGGGTTAAAATCGGAAATAAAGTCGTCGGCGTTGAGATTTTCTCGAAAAAATTCCTTAGCTCGATCGCACTGATACCGCATTTCGTCAAAGCCAACAATTTTTACCACAAACGTTGTCAGGGGCGAACTCTCCAAATCGGTATTAGAAGTGCTTTTAGCCCGCCCATTTTCTAATAAATTCAATACTTCCGCTTCTAAACTAATTTTAGGTTTATAAGGTTTCTCTATTTCGGGAAAAAAGCTTTCCAAGCGCACGCAGTTAGGAGCTTGAGCCGGAATTCCTCCCATCATCATCGCCAGAGAAACCTCAATCTCCAAATCCGAAGAAAGAGCTTCTAGTAGGGCTAGGGCAGACAGTTTGCACCCCAAATAAAGCTTCGCAATTTCGATATTGTACTTAGCAGTAGCTTCCCAGCGCTGATAGGTGCGATCGTCTGGATATCCCTCAAACTGTCGGAAAATTATTTCTGGCTTAAGATAATTCAGAAAACCTTCCATCTTGAGCAAAGCAACTCGGTAGTCGCGAACCGTGTAAAAACCCCAGCAGATGAGATTGTGATTGGTTTCCGGCAGTAAATTCCAGGTATTTGCCAAAAAATGGGCTGAACTATGGTGAGCAAAACTCATCACATCCCGGTTAGAGATTCGCACAGCTTTTTTCACCGTTTCCCGCATTTCCCCGTCAGTCAAACTGAGGTTAAACAGGCTATTTATTGCTTGCAAGCGGTCATAAAGGCGCTGGCTTACCGTTACTCCTGCATCGGCGGCGCGAAACGGAATTGTTGCTTCAATGCAGCCTGCAATTTGGAGCAATTGCTCGCGTGTGAGAAATGGTTCTAGAGCTTTTGCTGCTACGACAGCGCTGAGAAATTCGTTTTGTCCAGCGAAAGGATTGAGGACTTCGCCCGGTTCAAAATTGAATACTAGCATCACCATCTCGAAGGTAGCATCGGCAGACAGTTCAGATTTATCCCGAATTTGTAGTTGTTTGTTAACCTCTTTTGCAACAGGAGTGATGTAGTAGCTGACGTTAAAGTTAATGCTGCGATCCACTTGCACGTAGACGGTATCGTGAAATAAAGCTGCCAAAACCTCGATCGCGTCTTCCTTTCCCCCCACATCAAAAATATGTTCGGGAGTGTGAAAAAACCGCCAGGGCCCCATCATCGGCTGAACAATCAGTTCGGCAATCCGAGCGACTTCACTTGGTTCGACTTTTGCTTCCAGGCGATCGAGCGCCCAAATTAGCCTTTCTAAGCACTGTAAGTAGGCTTGTTTGCTATCCATCACAGTCTTTACCAATAACATTGCTGTCAGTCGATTTTAGATTTTAGATTTTAGATTTTAGATTTTATCCACAGATGAATCTGGGAGTTTGTACCTGAGTCTAAAATTTTTATATCTCCACGACAGGAGTCGTTCGCAAGTACCCGTTTGTGGGCGGTTTACGTCAGCCACCATGCTGTTATTTTGATTCTTTCATAGATGCGCCCGGCTTTTGTGAGTTAGGATTTTTGAGCTTTTTGTTGAAGACTTTAGCGGTAATTTAGGAGGCAAATACTTACTTAAAATCAACTTAATTTCCGGTTGCTGATCTCCCCTGTTTTCCTAGTCTAATTAACACAAAATATGACAAGTAAATTACATAAATTGCTAAACCTATCAGACCCAACAATCCCAAAAATTGAGGGTTTGCCGCAGGGTGAAACATTTGTTTGTAGAGCCAAGGTGGGTCTAACCAAACGCGGCAAAAAGGTTCATCAATGACTTGAATTTGAGATTTAAAAGCACAGCTTAAGAAGGGAAGTTGAGCTAGAGCGCCCAAACCGCTGTAAACAGTAATCGCCCACCGCCAAGCTGTAAAAGCCAGTTTCAGGGGCGACTGCGGTCGATCGGCAATTTCTTCGTTTAAATCCTCCCAAAACCACAGACTAGCAGGAATTAATGCCCTCCCAATCACCGACGATACAAAGCTCACAGGCAGCGCAGCCATCATCAGGTAAAGTGTAATGGCCAGCAAACTCGCCACCCGCCAATAAATAATCGACAAACGGACGATCGCCTCAGCTTTTGCCACAACAGCCCAAATCAGCACTACCAGCGGGATCGAAATTGTTAATAACACAGACAACCGGTAATCCATCCAGACTAGCGGTTGAAACCAAGGCCCGGTGGCTGCCAATAAAAGACTCAACATCTTTGGGAAAATATACTCACTTATTTGTCACAAATTTTACTACAAAAATGCTAAAAAATCAGCAACCAGAACACGGTCTTAATGTTTATAGTTACTGCTACCTTTTCTAAGGTACTTGGCGCGCTTTGAAGGGTACTTGAGACACGATAGACGGCAATACCCTTGAGTTAAAACTGTTTATTCCTCAGATATCTCCTTCCCATCCTCGCCTCCCTTGGGGGATGCAAGAGCAAATTATTGTCCCCCTTGGGGGCGAGGGGGAAGCTGGCGGATTTGAACCGTATTGGGATAGAGGGCCAATCTCGCCATTATTTCAAGACTCAACCCCTAAAATAAAATTCTCCCGCGCCAAAAGTTAGATTTCGGCGCGGGAGGGAAGGCATAGAGCTAAATGGCTCGTTTATTCCTCGTAGATGCGGCACTCAGCAGCGTCAGGATTGTCGTCGCAAAATTTTTCAAAGGAATTCTTAGGTTTGACTTGCTTTTGGTGGGAAGCTTCTGCTTGCAGTTCTTCAACTGCGTCCCACGCCGCCGCGCATTCCCCGG
Organism: Microcoleus sp. S36b_A4; assembly: GCF_036700645.1. Lineage (NCBI taxonomy): Bacteria > Bacillati > Cyanobacteriota > Cyanophyceae > Oscillatoriales > Microcoleaceae > Microcoleus > Microcoleus sp. S36b_A4. The sequence continues at coordinate 20,859 of NZ_JAUBPI010000006.1, forward strand.
AAGTTGCGCCCTTTAGGTCACAGACGGTACGAGCGCTTTCTAGTTCTTCTTCAATTTTCTCTTGGATGTTGCCTGCGGGTGTTGTTGTCATAAAGCTTGTTGGTATGAATGTGTAGGAGAATATGGTGGTCCCCGACCTATTTCTAGGTAATGTTAGCACGCGCCTTTGTTTAGTGAGCTTGTTCGGCTAACGGCACGTCCTTAACCCAAATAAAGATGTTTAACCGTTAACGACAGAGCAAGGGAGTAGCTAAGCAGCCGCTTGGTGTCATAACTCAAAAAACGTAGACTTCTAAAGTATACGGCGGGTCAACTGTGGTTTAAGTCTTAGGCTCGAAGCGAGCGTGTCTTTAGACCTGGATCGTTGACCTTATTAAGTAAGAAAGGTTTTCTTTTTGGATGTTAGTTTGGGTGGGATTTGCTGTTTCGGTCTGGCAACCCCAGCTAATAATAGCTTGAGATGCGCTGCTGTTGCAGCAGCCCAGAGAGAAACCATCCATAACTGCGATCGCAGCCGCCGTCTCTACTTCCTGCTTTACTCTACCCCGTCGGCGGGGGAAGGGTTCACAGGCATCAATGTAGGTCGAGCTGACCTTACTTTTGATGAAAACATTACACGATGTTGGTGTGTCAAACTGTATTGAGCTTTATCTTTTAAGATTTAGCTGAATACGGCATTTAACACGAAACAGATTAGCGGGACACTCATGTTAACTTATGTTAACACAAGAACGGCAATCGAGGGGGAATCGATCGCCCAAGAATAGCCTCCCCCCAGTGGCCAGTTCCGGTTAGCCTAATGTATAGAGATAGTTTTATAGAGAAATTTGCCTTATGTACACCCAAAACCAAATGCAATGGGTCAGCGCTTTATCAACCCGTCCCTCTTTGGAATCCGCCCTTAAAGAAGTTATAGAACAAGCCGATCGCGACCTAGAAGGCCCGGCTGATTTAGCGCTGATATTTATCTCATCTGCCTTTGCCAGCGAGTATTCTCGGCTGATGCCTTTACTCCGAGAAATGCTGCCAGTGACCGCGATCCTGGGATGTGGCGGGGGAGGAGTCATCGGCACGAACCGGGGCGGCCTCACCGAAGAAGTAGAGGGATCTCCCGCAGTCAGCCTGAGTCTGGCGCGCTTGCCGGGAGTGAATGTCAGAACTTTTCACGTCGGTGCAGAAGAACTGCCGGACTTAGATAGTCCCCCGGATACTTGGGTGGATCTCTTGGGCGTGCCGGCCCAGGAAGAACCGCAGTTCATCATCTTGGCTGACCCCTTTTCCGCAAAAATTAACGATTTGCTCCAAGGGCTAGATTATGCCTATCCGGGCGCGGCGAAGGTAGGGGGACTAGCCGGGGGGGATGGTGCGGGCAGGGGCGCGGCGCTGTTTTGCGACTATCAGCTTTACCGAGAAGGGACGGTTGGGGTAGCTTTGAGTGGCAATATAGTTTTGGAAACGATCGTCGCTCAAGGCTGCAGGCCGATCGGGCATCCTTATCGGGTGACGGAAGGAGATCGCAATATTTTGCTGAAACTCGAAGAACAAACCGACGATACGGGCAGCGCCGGCATCGAACGATCGCCCTTAGAGGCTTTGCGAGAGTTAGTTCAAACTTTGAGCGAAGAAGACCGAGAATTAGCCCAGCACTCGTTATTTGTAGGCTTAGTCAGCGATGAATTCAAGCTGAAATTAGAGCCGGGAGATTTTTTGATCCGCAATCTGTTGGGAGTAGATCCGAAAGTGGGGGCAATAGCGATCGGCGATCGAGTCCGTCCCGGACAGCGCATCCAATTTCACCTGCGGGACGCGCGCACCTCCGCAGAAGACCTAGAAATGCTGCTCAATCGCTATCAGCGGGCCGCCGAGTACAGTGGTACATCCAGCGCCGGCGCCTTGATGTTCTCTTGTCTGGGGCGCGGTGAAGGGCTTTACGGCGAATCGAACTTTGACTCCCGACTGTTTGGCCGATACCTCAAAAACATCCCCTTGAGCGGCTTTTTCTGCAACGGCGAAATTGGTCCCGTCGGCGGCAGCACATTTCTGCACGGCTACACATCCGTATTCGGGATTTGCCGCCAAAATTCATAATTGGTGAACTGATGAGTGTTAACTGTTGACTGATGAGTGTTAACTGTTGACAATCTAAAATCTAAAATCTAGCCACTCATGACCAATAAATAAAAGCGGCAGTCGCCTGCCGCTTTTACCTGTAACTAGATGTCTGGAAACCTTAGAAACTAAAGGTAGTACGGAGGAGTCCGACCCAGATATCCTCGTTGTTGTTGTTGTGTTCCGGATTCAGAATCACGTAAACGCCAGGTGTCACCGAAATAAAGTCATTGACTTGGAAGCGATAGAAACCCTCTAAGTGATAAGAGGTGTTGCGATTTCTGGCGACATCGCTCTCGGTAACTTTTGGCGGTACACCAAAGACGAAGCCGAGGACGTTGCCTTGTCGGGCAAAATCTCCCAGGGCCACAGTGATAGCACCATTCTGGATGGTAGCGTCATTGTTGCCACCCCGCAGTTGTTCAGCCTTCGTATAACCGTACCAACCGCCAATCTGAAAGCGACTGCTGGGTTTGAAGTTAACTTGCACGCCATAGTTATCTGATGCGGTAGGTGATTGATCGAAGGGCCGATTAGCCAACAAACTGCCGACGCCGCCCATGAGGTTAACATCGCCTGCCCGATTGTATTTCCGGGTGTAAGTCAAGCCCAAGTCAAACGGTCTGCTAAAAAATCCGATCTGACCCAGAGCGCTGAAAGAACCGTCGAAAACGCCCCTGCCATCTGCGGGGTTGGGAGCATCGCCGTCGCCTGCGAGATAGCCCGCGGTAGCTCGGAAGCTGCCCAAGTTGAAACTCACACTTGCGCCTGCTCCCTGCGGGCCGCGGAATACGGCCGGGTTGCGAACTCCAAATCTGGAAAGTGAACCGTTACTCGTAGAGTTACCAAAGGTAGAAGCCTGGTCTGCAATTTCATCTAGGTCAAGCCCTTTAGGACCGACAAAGACTGTAGCTTTACCCATCGGGAACCGATAGTACAACTCGTCTAGTGTGAAATTGCTGTTCTCAGCTCCATCAAACGCTAGGCGAGCCATGTTAGTGCCCGTAGCTGTTGCTGCTGAGTAGTTGGCGACGTTGAGGGCTTGCAAGCGGGTTCTGAGCAAGTCTCGACCGGTGAAGCTGGTGTTGAAGTTCAACCGCACCCGGTAGCCGAAGTTGGTAGACGTTTGGTCGTCGCGATCGCGGATATGATTGCCGTTGGCGTCACGAGCTTGTATAGGATCTCCGAAGGTGTCGCTGACAGCAAAAATGGCTTCTCCAGCCAGTTTGGTGGTGGTGGAGAACTGGTTTGCTTCGAGTTCTGCAGTGCGAGCTTCTAGGCCGTCTACTCGTCCGCGCAGGGTAGCGAGTTCGGCTGCAAATTCTTCTTGCAGGCGTTGCAGGATGGCTAAGTCATCTTTGGTAACTAAGTTACCTGTTGACCCAATTAGCTGGGTTATCTGGTCTAAGCAAGCGTTGACGCCGGCTGCAAATTCGTAGCGAGTCAGGGCGCGGTTGCCGCGGTAGGTGCCGTCGGGATAACCTACGATACAACTGTAGCGTTCGACTAGGGATTGCAGGGCTTGGAATGCCCAATCTGTCGGTCGCACGTCGGAGAGCTGAGTGACTGATGTCACCTGGGACATGGTTCCCGACGGTTGAGCCGGCAGCGCTTGGGGAGCAACAGGGACGATGGGGCCGCCCATTCCGGCGGCTGGTGTCTGAGCAATTTCTACCTTAGTAGCTGGGGTAGTAGCTGGGGTGCTGGCGACTGCTGGCACTTCAATTTTCCCAGGGGTTTCTGTCTGGCTGATTTGCTCTGCCAAGTCTGATGCTTGGGGCGAGGATTCGGCTGCGCCAGCCGCTGCTAGGGGTTCAGTCGCTGCTGCGCTGGCCGGAGCGATTGGGGCTGCTAACCCGATGTCGCTCCCTGGTGTTTGCAGTGTTGTTTGCAGTGCTGCTGCGCTGGTTTCTGGTTCGATTGAGGCGATTTTTTCAGCGTCTGCTTCGTTAACGACCGGGGTTTGGGCCGCTTCGACGCTGCTGTTTAAAGCCAGGTTTTCTGGGGCAGCAGGGGCTGCTGCAACTGGTTCTGCAACTATTTCTCCAACTATTTCTGCAATTTTTGACTCAGATGACTGAGCTGTAGCTAGTTGGTTGGCTTCAGGGGTTGCGGTCGCTTCTGCGGCGATCGCAGTGGCACTCATGACTGATGATAGCCCCAGTATTGCCGGGGATACTAGCAGTAAATTCCAAAAAGTTCTGTTCATTTTCCTCACACCTTCACACTCTATTCAACTCGACGAGCAGCAATTCCCAACTGCTATTTTTTGTGGTTGCTTGCCTGTTGACAATAATTGCCAAAATAGAACCTATCCATAACTGTTGATTCACAGTAGGCGTGTCTACTTCTGCTTGAACGTAGGGGGCCCACCCCTTATACCGCCCCGGCATCAATTCAGGTCAAGCCCACATTACATTACAGTTGATTATACCATCACGTGCTAATTTCATCTCTCGATCGCCCGACTTGCTTGAGTTGCTCTACGGGCGATCGACAACTGGTTCTACGGGCTCGACCACAATTTGCCTCTAACTGACAACTGCCCAGCGTCCTCGGTTACGCCAGACTTAATAGACAGTTATAGGTAGGATTGTGGCTGCTTGTCGCATCCCTTATACAGCTTTATATCCTATAATGTCAAGGTTTTTAACCTAACTTTAAACCTCGCGACCCGGCAGGGGCTATTTTCCCGCCATGAGTGGGGAACTGAGAGCTAAAGGCTGGTAGATTTACCCGATCCAAACCAAAGTTCAGGCTTGACCAATGTTGGTTTTTTGATGCCCGCTGCCACCGGGACTTGCCAGGACGATCGCCATTTTTGAGACTAACCGTCGGCGGGTTTAATTTCCCGCTACTTTAACACAATTTTTTTGCGGTCTGGCAGCAGCAGCCGACTGAATCCCTGTTAGCTGAAATTATAGTTTTGTGGCCTCGCTGTCTTGCGTTTGACAACCAGTTATTTTTTTGGCACAGCCTCGGGATCTCAAAGCACATTTTCTCCGTGATTTATGCCACTGCCAAAGATATCCGCTCAATAATCCGGGATAAATCGCTCAACGATGCACCTCAAATGACGCAAAATCCTTCTTCCTGAGTGGGTAGTACGCCCCGAATTATGGAGCGGATACTGTCAAAGTATCCATTGATTCTCCGGGCGTCCAGGACGCATCAACCGAGTTTGAGGAATGCAAATACTTCCTTTTAGGCGCTCAATCGAAGTTAAAAAACCGGGTTTATGAGAGTAAGGAGTGCATCCCAGACGGTTTTAATTTGCGAGGAACACAAGTAAATGCCGTAAGTTATGGGAGGGCGATCGAACAACCTGTAGATTGGGCAATGCACTCGTTCTTTCTATGGTATGTTAAATTGAGGCGTACCATATATATTTTTTACACCATCTCTGACTGGGATGAAAAGAAAACTGCGGCTGTTAGTATTGGTATTATTGCTATTAGGATTTTTCTTTCGCTTCGTCAACATCGACAAAAAGTTTTATTGGTACGATGAAGCATTTACTTCCCTGCGGATTTCTGGATACACGCAAACAGAAGTGCTTCGTGAAATAAGCAGCGGTCAGTTAGTAGCACCAAAAGATTTAATGAAATATCAGCGCCTCAATGCGACAAAAAATTTTGGCGATACTGTTAAAAGTCTGGCAATAGAAGAACCTCAACTACCACCACTGTATTTTCTGGCAGTCAAGTGTTGGGCAAAACTATTCGGTGATTCTCCTGCGGCGATAAGAAGTTTCTCAGCTTGGATGAGTTTGTTAGCGTTTCCGGGTCTGTACTGGCTGTGCCGAGAATTGTTTGCACCGCCGGAAGTGGCGTGGATAGCCGTGGGATTGCTAGCAGTTTCTCCCTTGCACGTGCTTTACGCTCAAGAAGCACGTCCCTACAGTTTGTGGTCGGCGCTGATTTTGCTTTCTTGTGCGTCTCTGCTGCGAGCACTGCGGCTGCAAAACAAGCTGAGTTGGAGCATTTACGCAGTAGCCAATATTATGGGAGTTTACACTCATTTATTTGGTCTGTTAGTTGCATTAGGCCACGGAATTTATATCGTAGGAACTCACGGTTTTAGGTCGAACAAAAAGCTAGTGAGTTACTTGATCGCAATGGCTGTGTCGTTGCTAGCATTGCTGCCTTGGATGGTAATTTTACTGGTAAATAAAAGTGCAGCATCCGGGGCAACAAGTTGGGCTAATCTAAAAATTCAGAGACTATCAGTAGTTAAGAATTGGGCCGGAAATATCGGTCGCCTTTTTTTTGATGTCGGGCTAAGTTCTAATGCGATATCCGTAGAGCTTATTGGTTTAGTGGCAGCGACTTTAATTTTATTAACAATCGTAGGGTATGCAGTTTATTTTCTGTGTTCAGAGACGAAGAAACAGGTTTGGCTGTTTGTGGTGACGGTGATGGCGGTGACAGCACTGGCACTCGTGCTGCCGGATGTTATATTGGGAGGAATCCGATCGACTAAAGCTCGCTACCTATTTCCGACTTATTTGGGGATGCAAATCGCTGTGGCTTACCTGTTAGCAACTAAAATTACCGCGCTGGGTGTGCCAAGCTGGAAACGACAAATGTGGAAAGTTTTGACAGTTGTACTGTTAACGGGCGGGGTGCTGTCGAATGCCGTTAGTTCTCAAGCCGAGACTTGGTGGACTAAGGAATGGGGCCGGGAAAATCCCGAAATTACTCGCAGGATCGATCGTGCCCCAAAGCCGCTGCTTGTCAGTGATATCTCGGAAGTCAGTCTGGGAAATATACTGTCAATGAGTCATTTGTTAGAACCGAAAGTGCGGCTGCAATTGGTGTTGCTTGACCCGAAAGCGCGCCGTCGAGCTCAGTTGTTTGACAGACCAACTATACCCAATATTCCTAGCGGTTTTAGTGATGTTTTTGTCTACGGGCTATCGCAGAAGTTTAGTGCTAAGCTGGCTAAAATGCAAAACTTGAAAATCGAGCTGCTTTCAGAACAAAAAAACGAAACGCTGTGGCTAGGCAAGTTAGTAAAATAGTGAGGGTTTATGGAAGATTTTGGTGTTATTATTGCTTGCTGCGACCAAGATTATTTGTTAGCAAAGGGTTGCTGTGCTAGCATCCGATATTTCCTGGGAGATGTTCCCATCTGCCTGTTGATTGACGGTACGTTTTCCGTGAGTCCCCTAGAAAAAGTTTACGGAGTGCGCGTCATTAATCACGATACCGTCTCTGAGCCACTTCTGAGAAAAAGAAGCTTTGGTTGGGGAAAAAGTCATATGATTCCCTTTTGGGAAAGTCCTTGGCAAAATTTTCTCCTGATGGATGCAGATACAATTGTGTGGGGAGATGTCCTCAAATTGGCTAATTTTGAAGACTTCGACTTTATTATTGACCAGCCTTGTTACGATTACTCGGATGCGGATATCACGGAATTTTTCTTTGACATTCCGGGAGTCGAAAAGTATTTTCCAGATTTTCGTTGGCAAGACTATCGCTCTCGCTATGTCTGTCCAGGCACATTCTTTGGGAAACGAGGTGTTTTCAGCTTAGAGGAGTATAGAAAGATTCTGGATTTTAATGATGAACATCCAGACATATTTAAGTATGGAGACATGGGCTTTTTTAACCTGATGGTCTTCCGCGCCGCTCAAGAAGGCAAACTGCGGGTGCAGAATGTGGATATGCAGTTGTTGGTGCCGGATTTTGACCAGGATTTGCTGAGAAAGCAGTTTCCGGTGGAAGAAAGCGGGCCTGCAGTCGATCGTACTCAGGGGACGGTGATTCACTGGTGCGGCCCGAAGCCGACTTTATCTAGTCGGAAAGTTTACTCGGAACCGATGAATTTCTGTCGCCGCAAGTGCCAGGAAGATGTTTGGAACCGCACGGGTTTGGCTGCCGAGATGTCGCTGCAAGTTGAGGATTTACAGCGATTGATCTACGTGTATAAGAATAAGTTTAAGAAGAAGTTTCGGCAGTTGGCGGGAAGTAAGTAGGATTTTTTAACCGCAGATGTTAGCGGAGCAACGCGGATGCACGGGGATTTGAGCTTACCCTTCGAGGGGTAAACTTGGCCCTGCTGGGGGTAAAACTTGGCGGTGAACGCTTATTTTGTGGCTTTCCCGCTGAGTTTGCATTTCGACGGCGATCGCCTCAAATTCGACTTCCATGCAGCCGTAGGGAATCTCTAACTCGATACTTGCTCGAACATTTCCTAACCCGTTAGCTTTAAATTCGGTAATCCAGCGCGGCCCGTCGAGAATCAGGTAGGTTTGTCGATCGTACACCCAAACTTTTACATAAATCCGGGGCATTAATTCCGGGAGTTGCACTTGCACTTTTACAGCCTGGCCCGCGATGATTTCGGCGCGCGGCAATTCCAAAATCGGCATCGGTACTAACTCGTCTTCTGGCAAAACGTAGGGAGTTGGAGGAGTTACTTCTGCTACGAGAGTTGCGGTTTTTTGAGCAACTTGTTTCGGCTGCGGGGGCTCGTCAAAAACCACAAATTCTCTGGCTTCGGGGCTAGTAGATTTGGGATCGGAAATTGTTTCGCTGGTTTCGGGTTGCTGCTGGGTTGCGCTGCTTTCTTCCACAACTGCCATTTCGTCGCTGCTATTTGCGGCGGCTGTTGGATTTGGTGACAGGGTGGTGGCTTTGAGCCAGTCGGGGGATTCACCGTTGCTGGCTAAGGAACTCAGTCGCGACCAAAATCGACTTTCGACGTTTAAGGTTTGAAATGCCTGTTTTGTGGGCGCTGGCGGGGTTTCTGGGGCTGTTGTTTCTGGTTCGGGGCTGTTTTCGGGTTTTTGGTCGATCGCTCCGATTTCGGCTGTTTGAGTGGGATTTGGGATGTCTGAGGGTTTGGTTTGTGGGTCGATCGACTCTTCGGCAGTTCGAGGCGAATTGGAGATTTCCGACAGCAATTGCGATCGGCTGCTGTCGGGCAGTTTGTTACCGAATGCGGGCAATTCTAAACCGCCTGCACTTGGGGTGTGACGCGAAGCCAGTAGAGGGGGTAGGGCTTCAGTGGTTGGGACTTCGGCGGGGGAGGGAGGGTCTAAGGATTTTTCTACTAGCTTGAGGAAGGATATATTTTTGGCGCTTCCAGACGGTTTTGAGGCTGTTGGGGAGGGTTCAGCTTGATGCTTTTCTTCGATGAAATTGTCTTTAATTTCCTGTAGAAGGTGCTCTAAACGAGCTGTAATTGTGAATAGTTTGGTGGCTAGGGTGACGCCGCCGCTGCTGAGAATTGCTTCTCCTAAGATTAGGCGGCTTTTGCACTCGGTTGGGATGTAGGTGACGCAGGCAAAGATGCAGGGGGGAACTTGTTCTGGCATCGGCTGCTGGATTTCTGCGAGAATTTTTGAGGTTTGGGGGTCGCGCAGGTAAATTTGCAGTTGTGCTGAACCGATGAGTTGTTTGAGTTCTAGCGCTTCGGATTCGGGGATGAGAGTTGCTGTTTTTCTGCTTTGTTGCGGGTGTTGGGGAATGTCGATTTTGCCGGAAATGATTAAGGGGCGACCGAGTTGGGTGACGAAGGTTTCTTGATCGAGGACGAGCTCGAGTTTGACGTGCGGTTTAGGTTGGGCGGTTTGGGGAATTGGGAATTGGTAGATTTTGGTCTGCTGCGGTGCTGAATCGGCTGCTGGGCTTTCGGTTGGTGCGGGACGATCGACCTGTGCTGCAATTTGTGGTGCGGGGCGATCGACCGGTACTGCGATTTGTGGGGCTGCGGTGGAAGCAGCAGGTTCGATTTGGTCGATCGGCGGTAGGGGTTCGGAGGTTTCCGATTCTGCGGGCAATACTTCCAACTGAACGCCGTACTGCCAAGGTTTTAGGGGTGTTGATTGGGGATCTGGCAAGCAGGATAGTTCCCACAGTCCGGGTTTGAGCCTGGTGTAGGGAATGATCACGACTAATCCTTCGGGGTTGGTGCGGGCCGATCGGCTTTGGACTTTCCGCTGCGCTCCTTGGTCGAAGGAGGTATGGGTAACGCGAATTTCGATGTCGGTGTTGGGATGCTGAATGCGAGCAACCACGCGGTATTTACCTTCTAGAATTTCCACGTCGGAGGTTTCTAGGGGCAACCAGGCGCGATCGCCTTCTTTCTGTAGCAAAAATTCTAATTTTTTCATCTTTCTTTCCCCTTGAAGGCTCCCGCTTGATTCGTCACAGGTTGGTGGTGGTTTGTTGAGCGACAGCTACAGATATTAAATTACTTTATGTTGTACAGTTTATCACCTCGATCGGTCAAGAGTTACGTTCAGAATGATAGATAGGCATCGAGAAGTCGGCATTTGGCTCGATCGCTAAAATTGTCCTTCTATATCCCGCGATTGATGCAGGACTCTCACAATCTCGACTCTCTCTGGGAGAATTATATAGAAAATAATATAAGGTTTGACGGGAAAACTTCTCAATCCTGTGAGGAGTTCATTTCGCCCTCGCCCCATATTCGGAAATTGGGCAAGCATGGGAAAGCGATCTAGCAATCGCACCATTTGGAGATCGGCGCCAAGTTCGTCCTGCTGTGCCAGATAAATCCATATATCTTCTAAATCTTTTACCGCTTGCTGGGAAAGGCGATAGCGATTCACGGGTACTTACTCGTGTTGTAGGCGTTGTTGTCCGCGTTGTTTGATACTGAGGAGAAGATTCGGCAGAGAATTGTCATCGTACTCTGTATATTGTCCTGTCTGAAGCTGTTCTACACCGATCGCTATTTCCTGCTTAAGAGTTTCTCGATCGGCCTTTGTAGTGTCTGAAGTTTGATTTGGAGTTAGAAGTTTATGGATGAGGATGTGGCGCTCTTCCTCGGTGAGAGCGAGGATAATTTGGGTGAGGGTATCAATGAGTTGAGTGTTGATCGTGGCGGCTTCGGTCATATGCGATCGGAAAATGGTTGCATTAGAGGAGGGATAACGTTATTTTAACTTAGCCATTTTCAATCAGAATTCACCAAGGACTGCCGATAATGCTGAAAGCTGCCCAGTAGTAAGGATGGGATAAATCTTTGCTGTCGAGTTTGGGGATGGACGGGGGCAAGGGAATGTCGCCTCGGGCACTTCGCAGTTGACCGCCTTCGATCGTCACTTTGCCTTCGATCGCGGCAATTTGTGCTTGCCTGAGAGCTTCAGCTTTAATGATTGGAGGGTCGTTTAGCCTGCGGATTCTTAACTGCTGGTAAAACTCTGTCATCAGGGCGAGAGTCCCCGCATCGCTGACGTACCACAAGCTGGCGAGGGCTGATTTTGCTCCTGATTGCAGCGCTAAACCTGCAAATCCGAGTTCTGCTTCTTTGTCTCCCAAGGCGGTTCTACAGGCGCTTAATACTAATAGTTCGAGGGGTGGATTGTTCCATTTTAAATCTCTCATTTGATCGAGACCGAGTTGGGTGTCCCAAAATTGAATGTAGGAGTTATTTGGGGTTCCGGGGCGGAATTCGGCGTGGGTGGCAAGGTGGATGATTCCGTATCTTTGTTGCAGTCGCTGGGATTGCAAGTTTACTATGGTGAAATCTTCGTTGAGAAAGGATTGACCGGGCCACTGTCGGGCGATCGCGCTTAGTTCTAATGGAACTGCTGGCAGCGGTTCTTTGTTCGCCGTTTCGGCGAAATCTGATGCTCCCATTGCTAGAACTTGCACGTTTCTGAGGTCGGTGTAATTGCTGTCTGTGAGTTTGAAGGCGGGGATGCGCGAGAGGCTGTATTTTTGGATCAGAAATTGCTTTCCGTCGTGCATTGCTGCTAGGGGTACGGTTCGCAAACCTGCGCCGACGCAGAACAGCAAGGTTTCAATTTTTGCTGTTTGCAAATCGGTTTCTAGGGGTGCAATTATCCATTTGTAGAGTTGTTGGGCTGGTTCTAGATAGGTGGTGGTGTTGATTTTTACGGGGTTGGTGATTTGGCTACCTAATTCTTTGACTACTGAGAGCAGTTTCTCTTGTTTGGCTTCGGGGACGCTGCGGTGAATGGGCGGGCGATCGGGCAATATTAAGATTAATTCTAGTTGGTCGGTGCGGGGTATGGCGTAAATTAAAGCTGGTTTTTTCTTTGTTTGAACTGCTAGACGGGAGAGAGTTTTTGATATTGCTTCGGCGGTTTTCGCACGGGCTGCAAAGTCTTGTTCAAAGTATTTTTGATAGTCTTCTTCCCAGTTTTGTTCGATTCTGGTTACGGCTTCGGTGAGGTTTCCCCGATCGAGCAAATTTCTCATTTCTTGCCCGTTAAGCCCGCCCTGGCCTGTGTTTTGGGCAATTGTAGCGAGGTTCGCGGTACTCCAGCAGAAAAATATTGCTATCAAACAGTAAAAAATAGCTTTTGTAATTTTTTTCTGAGTCGTGTGTTTTTGGCGTTGCTGCTGGGATTGGTAGTGCATGATTTTGGGGCGGTTAAGGGCGCCGTTGGCGGCAGCAGTTGGCAAAAGTTTGGATGTGGGTGAATTTTGACTGTGCTGGCGATCGCGGCACAAGTCTAGCATTCAAGACCAACCCCCAATATCTACCGTAGGGTGTGTATACCAGCACCAACCGACTCCCCGCACCAAGAAATGCGCGATTTATGTAAAAGTTTGTAAATTATTCAGAAGTTTTGCATAAACAGGACTTACTACGCAAAAACCCGGTTTCTTCACGTAGTAAGTCCTGTTTTTTACCTAGCAGCCAGGTGCATTTAACTGAGATGTTGCACCATTCTCAATAATCATTTTATGAACAGGCTTTCCGGCCTGTTCTTAAGAAGAGTGCAAGATGTGAGTTTAACCGGCATTACCTCTACGGGCGTCTTTGACTTTTTGCGGCACATCCGCACTGCTCAATTTGAATCGGGTTGGGTCTTGTTGTTGAATGAGGAATATCATGAATCGAGCGACCATATATTGAGTAATATTAGCAAATATATTCTCTGTATTTACTTGTTTTTAAAATAGTTAGGTTTTTCGCTCCAACTTACTTAAACCTCAACAGGTTAATTGTTTTGCCTCGGATATCTACGCGGTTATTTCGTACAATTTGTCGAGACTGCCTTTAGCCTAAGATTTTGCCTGAAAATCTCCTATTTTTTTATAATCATTGGCGGCGGTTGCCAAGAGTTGAGCAACATAAATAAAAACACTTAATTATTTAGAGAATTTTACGCTATGCGGTCGATCGCTTTTTCCTTGTTGATTCTTGCTTCTCTCCTAGATAACTGAAGCCTTCTTGCTTCCACTATACATTGTGTGCGATCGCACCGTGCCAAGTGCGATCGCGATCCAATTGGGGGATGTGTCTTAGTATTTCTTCACATATCCTGATTTCGGTCTATGATATATGCCTTATGGCGTATTTGTGTTTAAAGCCCGTTACCGCGTACCGCTGATGAGTCAATCAACCAATTCACCGCTATCCCAACCATTTTCTCGAAGAACCGCCCTCAAATTCCTCGGAGTCGGTGCCGCCGGCGGGCTGCTGGGCTATTCTCGATTTTCCAAGCCAGAGCCCACCGTTTTTGTGCAAGATTCTCTTGACTTGCCACGAATGCTGAATCAGCGCAAAACCGTTGCAGTTGTAGGCGCAGGCTTGGCCGGGCTCGCCTGTGCTTACGAGCTCTCCCAGCGGGGTTTCGCCGTAACATTGCTCGACAAATCGCCCCAACTCGGTGGCAAAATTGCGAGTTGGCCGATACAAGTCGGGAACGAAACTTTTATGATGGAACACGGTTTCCACGGTTTTTTTCCGCAATACTACAACCTCAAAAGTGTTGTTGAAGAACTAGAAATTACCGATAATTTTGTATCTTTAGAATCCTACGCCGTTGTGTTTCGAGACGGCAAATACAAACCCGAAGTTTTCCGTCCCAACCATTCAGCTTTTCCCTGGAATATAGTTGATTTGGGGATATCTTCTCCTAATCGGCTCAAGTGGGGAATCAATCTGACAAAACCTGCTCACTGGGAAGTCTTTCGAGAAATAGGCGGCTTTCAAACTCAAAAAACTTTCGCTCGCCTCGACAATATATCCGTTGCCGACTGGGTAAAAGGTGAATTCCCGCGCGGACTTTATGACTTGTATTTTCTGCCTTTTGCCAAATCCAGCCTCAACGCTCCCGACGAATTGAGCGCGGGAGAATTAATGCAATTTTTCCACTTTTACTTTTTCGGAAATCCAGAGGGTTTGGCCTTCAACGGCACGCGGCAAGATATGGGTACGAGTTTGGTCCAGCCTATTGCCAGATCCATTGAAAGCAAAGGTGGCAAAGTATTGACAGATGTCGCAGTCAGTGAGATTCGCTGGGAAAACGGCAAGATTGATTCTCTGAGTTACCAGTCTGGAGACGTGCAAAGTAAAATACCTTTTTGGGTGAAGCGAAACGCGCTATTAACTGACAGCAACTCTACCGAATATTTCGGCGCTGGGGACAGCGTATTTGCGGCCGCACCCTCGGGAAAAGAGGCAATTTCTCTGAGCTGCACTCACCAAGGCTGCACAGTTCAGAAACAAAACGACGGTCAATTTCACTGTCCTTGTCACGGGGCAGTTTTTGATGCCGAAGGGCGAGTTGTCAGCGGGCCTGCTCAGCGGGATTTACCTCGATTTAAGGTAGTATATGAAAAAGCAGATGAAATACAGTTAGTAGCAGCGGTTAAGCAATCGCAGCCGCAAAATTTGGCGGAAACATTGAAGGCTGATTACTATGTTTTTGCGGCCGATGTTCCGGGGATGCAGCATTTGTTTAGTTTGGCCAGCGGTGAGGTAAATCCGCAGGTGCAGAGCCGGATAGAGAGCTTAAAAATAGCAGATCCGTTTGCGGTGGGCCGTTTTTGGTTCGATCGCGAATTTCCGTGGGAACACAGCAATTTCAGTTCGCTTTCCGGCTACAAACTGACTGACAGCATTACGCTTTACCACCGAATTCAGGATCAATTCATCGAGTGGAATCAGAAAACTGGTGGTAGTGTAGTGGAATTACACGCTTATTGTTACAAGGAGAAGGAATTTCCGAATCAGGAAGTTTTGCTGGCGACTTTTGAGCAAGAATTGTACGAAATTGTACCGGAATTAAAAGAGGCAAATATGCTGCACCGGGAATTGGTAAATCAAAAGAATTTCTCTGGATATCCGCCCGGTAGTTATGCGGAACGCCCGGAGACTTGCTGCGCTGTACCTAATCTTTTGTTTGCGGGAGATTGGGTGAAAATGCCGTTTCCTTGCGGTTTAATGGAAAGGGCAGTGAGTAGCGGTTTGTTGGCAGCTAATGCTATTTTATATCAAGAGGGTTTGCAGAGGCGATCGCTCTTGACGGTGAATCCCGAAGGCGTGTTAAAAATCTAAGCTTGGCAGTGGGGGCGGGTTTTATAAATCGTCAATTATCGGCTGCTATTCTCGGTGAAACCCGCCCCCTGTCATACCATTTTAGATTTTAGATTTTAGATTTTAGATTTTAGATTTGAAGAAATGGAAATCACTGATTCAATAAGGGTTTAGAGGTTTCCTACACTTGCATTATTTTTTTAAGATGAGTTACGGTTTGTGGGTGTGGTTTCCTTGAGAAGAAAAGGCAGAGCTTGCGAATTAAAAAAATATCTGCGTTAAGCGGGGCGGATATACGGTTAAAATATTATTGAATCAGTATAAAGCAATAATAGATGCTGAATAGTAACTTCAAAATTCGCAATAAATCTGTAACGTTTGATGCTTTTGCAACAGAATACGATTTCGCTGCCACCTTGCAAAACCAGAACGATTTCTTTACTAACAACCTATCGGCCAGCAAAGGTGCAGCATTAGATATTGGCTGCGGTTCGGGAATTCTTGCTTTTGAATTAGCCAAGTATTACGATAATGTAGTCGCCGTCGATTTGTCAGCAAAAATGCTAGATATAGCCAGTCAAAAACGCTCAGCCCCCAATATCGAATACATCCAAATGGATGCCAGTCAATTAGCGCTCGATCGCCAATTTGATTTAATAGTTAGTGCTGCTACTTTTCACCACCTGCCCAACCTCCCCGCCGCCCTCGATGCAATTAAAAAAATGTTAAATCCGCACGGAAAAATTGTCTTTTTAGATAATATTTCGGAGGTCGAAACACCTGCTACAATAGGCTACATATTAGGTGCTGCAAGAGATTTTAGACCCGACTGTTCCACCTACGGATTTCGCAATGCTTTAAGATTATTAAAATTTCGATTGTCGCCTGGGTGGTTGAAGCATTTAGCTAGCGATAGGTATTTATCAGAACGGAAATTTAGAAAAATTTACGGTCGTTGCTTTCCGGGCTGTTATTTTGTAAAATTTGGTTGTTTTATGGGCGTAATTTGGGAACATTTATAATGCAAAACAACGCGATAAAATCAGAATCTGCAAGGGAACAAAAAACTCACATCCGCCAGTTGGGCATTAATCTCGATCGCTGGTATGCAATCGCCCGCAGCAGCGAGGTGCAAACTGGGCCGCTAGCTGCGAAAATTTGGAATCGGGCGATCGTACTTTTCCGCGACAGTTCTGGCAAAATCAACGCTTTAGAAGATAGATGTCCGCACCGACAAGTTAAACTCAGCCATGGCAAAATTAAAGGCAATTTAATCGAGTGTGCTTACCACGGATGGCGGTTAAATGCAAGGGGAGAATGTGCCGAAGTCGATTATTTAGCAGAAAATCAAAAGCTACCTAACTGCAAAATTCGCTCCTATCCAGTGCAGGAAAAAAACGGTTTTATCTGGCTGTTTCCCGGCGAAGAAATGCAAGCCGAAAAAATAGATTTACTGGATTTGCCCGAGTGGGAACATCTCAATTATATTGCCACAGTTTCAGCCATCGACTGTCAGGCACACTATTCATTTTTAATTGAAAACTTGATGGATATGTACCACGGACACTTGCACGATGATTGGCAAGCTTGGGCAAATCCAGTGTTAGATACTTTAGAAGAAAACGAGCATCAAGTAACTGCTCGCTATCAGGCACAAAGTTATTACAAAATAGATAAAATTTGGTCCATTTCTCAGTTATTTTTTAAATCTCTGCGCCGACTGCACCCGGAACCCCTGGAGGTGAGTTATGTTTACCCGCACTGGGTTTCAACTTTGGGGAGCGATTTTAAGATTTACTGCTTGGTTTGTCCGGTGAGCGAGACAGAAACTCGCGCTTATTTAATTCATTTTACCTCATTAAATGGGTTTTGGCGGCTGCACAAATTGCCGATTTGGTTTCGCAGGTTTATCAAAAATCGTTGTTTCGGTGCTGCTCAAAAGTTATTAGATGGTTTGGTGCGGCAGGATGTGTTAATGATTGAAGAAGAACAGCAGGCTTTTTTGCAGAATTCAGAAATAAAGAGTTACGAATTAAATCGAGCTTTAGCCAGCGTGCAAAAGTTGATAAGAAGTCAGGCAGAAAATGGATAATTCAGTCACAGATTGAAACCTGCGGCGGGACGAATGAACCAGCCTGCATAGGCTAGGGCGTGTTTTCTTGCCTCGTTGTATCCTAGAAAATAGGCGAGCAAGCTGTTAACGCTCATTAACCCTTGGAGACTTCAGCAACGAACAGTGCGATTCGTTAAAACCGCTACTTCCACCACTGAAACCCCGAACAGGTAAACCCGATCGCGACCACCGACAAGTGGTGAACAGCATTCTCAGGATACTCAGAACTGTTGCCCCGTGGCGATACCTGCGGTGAACGTTATGGTTCGTGGGAAAGCATCGCCACACGGTTTTATCGATCGCAAAAAGCTGATATTGGGCAGCAAGTCTTTTATGAAGTCAGTGAATTTGTTCAGGTGAACTCGTGAAAAACAGATGAAGTTTTATACATTTACAGCTTGGAGTGCGATCAGGTATATTTTTTATACTGAGGCAATAAATAATATTTTTGGCAGATCACAAGATGGAATTAATCAATTGATAGGCGACTTGTTTTGAGGGTATCGCCCTGGCTGCCCCAAGCTCACCTCGGCTTGTGAAAGAAAGCACCGATCGAGCTTAAGACCGAATTCAAGAGGCAATCGAGGTCACGGGGGGACTCAATGAGTCAGTCCAAAGCATTCCTGAAGATAGGATCGCTAATTTAGGCTGCTCATCACGTGACTCCATGAACCACGTACACATAGATATTGAACTATGTCATATATGCCAAATAGCGATCGCACTCCACAATCTACCGCAGCTTCCTCTAGTAATTTCCCACAGGCAGTAGGTACAGCCGCCACACCCACTTTTGAAATCAACGCCTCTCGGCAGTTCACTTCCTGGTTAGCTTCACAAAATCTCAGTTTAGTTTTCACCACCTATCAGGCGGGGAAGGTCTTTTTCATTGGATTACGACAAAACGGGGAACTGTCGGTATTTGAACGGACATTTGAACGGTGTATGGGATTGTATGCCCACAACAGCAGCCTGTATATGAGTTCGCTGTATCAAATGTGGCGGCTTGAAAATGCCCTAGAACCCGGACAAATAGCGGATGGCTACGATGCCGTTTATGTACCGCAAGTGGGGTATATCACCGGAGATTTAGATATTCACGATCTAGTGCTGGTTGAACCCCCCCAGCCCCCCAAGCTTCGGGGGGACCAACAAGTTGAACCACAATTTCCCTCCCTTAATAAGGGGGGGTTAGGGGGGGTAGTCTTCGTCAATACCCTATTTAGCTGCCTTGCCACAATTAGCGAAACGAAAAGCTTTGTCCCCTTGTGGAAACCGCCGTTTATTTCCAAATTAGCCGCAGAAGACCGATGCCATCTCAATGGTTTGGCGATGCGAGACGGTCAACCCCGTTACCTCACCGCAGTGAGTCAGTCGGATGTGGCGGATGGCTGGCGGGATAAACGCAAAGATGGCGGCTGCGTGATGGATATTAGCATTAATCAGGCGATCGCCACAGGCTTATCGATGCCTCACTCACCCCGTTGGTACAAGGATAAACTGTGGTTGCTCAATTCAGGTCGTGGGGAATTTGGTTATCTAGACCTGGAACGGGGAGTATTTGAAGCGGTAGCCTTTTGTCCGGGATATCTGCGGGGTTTGAGTTTCTGTGGTGATTTTGCCGTGGTGGGGATATCCAAACCCAGGCACAACAAGACGTTTTCCGGTTTGGCGTTGGATGAGCAGTTACAGGCAAAACAGGCCGAAGCCCGATGTGGACTGCTGGTGATTGACCTCAGAAGTGGGGATATCGTCCACTCGTTACGCATTGAAGGAGTTGTAGAGGAATTATACGACGTGCAAGTCTTGCCAGGAGTGCGGCGACCGATGGCAATTGGGTTGAAAACTGACGAAATTCGCCGCGTGATCTCGATCGGCTAAAGCAAGAAAACCGACTTCTCAACAGAAGTTGGGATGTGAAAACTTTCAACTAACCTAACAAGGAAGAACTAACACTATGTTTGGACCAACCTTCAACCTCTCAGACCTCAACGGCAGCAACGGCTTTGCGATTAACGGCATCGCGGCGGATGACAACTCAGGCTCGTCGGTCAGCAGCGCCGGGGACGTCAACGGCGATGGCTTTGAGGACCTGATTATCGCGGCAAAATATGCCGACCCCAACGGCATCTTTAGTGCAGGGCAAAGTTATGTGGTGTTTGGCAGCAACAGTGGCTTTGGTGCGGGTCTCAACCTGTCAACGCTCAACGGCAGCAACGGCTTTGCGCTTAACGGCATCGCGGCGAATCACTTCTCAGGCTCGTCGGTCAGCAGCGCCGGGGACGTCAACGGCGATGGCATTGATGACCTGATTATCGGGGCAACAAGTGCCGACCCCAACGGCATCACCAATGCAGGGCAAAGTTATGTGGTGTTTGGCAGCAACAGTGGCTTTGGTGCGGGCCTCAGCCTGTCCACGCTCAACGGCAGCAACGGCTTTGCGATTAACGGCATCGCGGCGAATCACTTCTCAGGCTACTCGGTCAGCAGCGCCGGGGACGTCAACGGCGATGGCTTTGATGACCTGATTACCGCGACAAGAAGTGCCTCCCCCAACGGCATCACCAATGCAGGGCAAAGTTATGTAGTATTTGGCA
>NZ_JAUBPI010000006.1:41052-116286 GCF_036700645.1 Microcoleus sp. S36b_A4
GCAACAGTGGCTTTGGTGCGGGCCTCAACCTGTCCACGCTCAACGGCAGCAACGGCTTTGCGATTAACGGCATCGCGGCCTTTGACCTATCAGGGTCGTCGGTCAGCAGCGCCGGGGACGTCAACGGCGATGGCTTTGATGACCTGATTATCGGGGCAGTGTATGCCGACCCCAACGGCATCAGTTATGCAGGGCAAAGTTATGTGGTGTTTGGCAGCAACAGTGGCTTTGGTGCGGGCCTCAACCTGTCCACGCTCAACGGCAGCAACGGCTTTGCGATTAACGGCATCGCGAGGGCTGACCAATCAGGCTGGTCGGTCAGCAGCGCCGGGGACGTCAACGGCGATGGCTTTGATGACCTGATTATCGGGGCACGCTTTGCCTCCCCCAACGGCATCAACAGTGCAGGCTCCAGTTATGTAGTGTTTGGCAGCAACAGTGGCTTTGGTGCGGGCCTCAACCTGTCAACGCTCAATGGCAGCAACGGCTTTACGATTAACGGCATCGCCGCGGTTGACCAATTAGGCTGGTCGGTCAGCAGCGCCGGGGATGTCAACGGCGATGGCTTTGATGACCTGATTATCGGGGCACGCTTTGCCGACCCCAACGGCATCTACGGTGCAGGATCTAGTTATGTAGTGTTTGGCAGCAACAGTGGCTTTGGTGCCAGCTTCAACCTGTCAACGCTCAACGGCAGCAACGGCTTTGCGATTAACGGCATCGCGGCGAATGACTGGTCAGGCTCGTCGGTCAGCAGCGCCGGGGACGTCAACGGCGATGGCTTTGATGACCTGATTATCGGGGCACGCCTTGCCGACCCCAACGGCATCCGTGATGCAGGGCAAAGTTATGTGGTGTTTGGTCAGGGAACGACTCCCACCAATCAACCCCCCGTGGCTAACGCCGACATCGCTACCACGGCTCAAAATACTGCCGTCACCATTGCGGCTTCAACTCTGTTAGCCAACGACACCGATCCCAATGGCGATACCCTCAGCCTGACGGGGGTCAGTAATCCTGTCAATGGCAGCGTTACCTTCTCTAATGGCAATGTCATCTTCACCCCCAGCACTAACTTCACGGGTAACGCCAGCTTTGACTACAGCATCAGCGATGGCAAGGGCGGCACCAGCAGCGCGAATGTCAGTGTCGCCGTCGGCGGTACTCAAATGGGTGGCAGCGGCAAGGACACTCTCACGGGTACAGCAGGGAACGACTCGCTCAACGGCGGCAACGGTAACGACAGCCTCATCGGTAATGCCGGAAACGACAGCTTGATTGGCGGCAATGGCACTGACTTCCTAGTCGGGAGTGCGGGCAACGACTTACTCAATGGTGACAATGGCGATGACACCTTGAGGGGTGGACTGGGTACCGACACCTTGACCGGTGGCAACGGCAAGGATATCTTCGTGTTTGCCGCCATCGAGGGCATCGATACGATTAGTGACTTCAAGTTGGGTACCGACAAAATCGGTCTGACTGGGGGTTTAACGTTTGGGAATCTGTCGTTCTCCGGGAATCAGATTCTTATGGGTAGTGAGGTTTTAGCCGTCCTGACTGGGGTGAATACTAATACTCTGACTGCCTCGACTTTCGTCGCAATCTAGAACCGCGCACTGGCTGAGTGCGACGGGTCAGCAGTGCTTGTGGCTGACCCGTCCCCGCGCTACTTTTTGTCTCGACTAAAGAGTCGCTCAATTCAAGGCAAAACATCTCTCATGAAAAGCTCAAACCAGGTGAAAGTGAGAGGAAATCAAGGCAGCTCAGGCGAACCCAGAGCTTGCCTTTTCCTCGGATAGGCTGCCTTAAACCTAATACCGGAATCGCCGCTGGAATCAAGCGTTTTTAACAATCGATTCTCATCGATATATACCTAGTGGCAATCGCGCCATTGAGAAGAGGGCAGAGAATCTCAAAACACGTCCACTAATACAACCAAAGTGCATCAAAGGACAACTCTATTCAATCAATCAGCCGTGCATCAAAATAACGATTGAGAATGCACCGATGCTGCAATTTGTCAGCCGTTATTTGCGCCCGTATTTAACTTACTGCTCCGAGTTCCGGTATTCCCTAAAACCTAGGGGCTGCGGTCAACAAAATCTAAATTCCGCCAGCACAAACTTTACTTTTTAGGCCGCTGCTGCTGGTAAACGCTGACAACTTTCTCGGCAAAAGTAGCAGTTGCCCCACTTTTGCAAGCTGCCGATTCCCCAGTCATCCACCAGCAAGCGGCGCGGCGTACAGCGGTTAATTCATTGTTGCTGCTAGCTTTGTATTCGTCGCGCAGCAAATCGCCCACGATACAGGTAACAATTGATTTGGCTTTTGTCGCGTCTGCCTCAAATTGTTGCGGTGTTAAATCTTGTTTGGTACAGAATTTTGCCCAGCGGGAAATATTATTGGGTAAAACTTGCCACTGACTGTACATTCCGTCATTTGCAGTTTGAGGCGGGGCGGCTTGTCGCAGCGCTTCTACGAGGGCGGAAACTTGCGCGTCGGTGACTGCTTGCGCTGTGGCTGGAAGTGATTGCAATCCGAGGCTAATTATCAGGCTGCCGAATAGTAGATTGGTTTTTGCGATCGATTTAAAATTCATTCACAATGCCCTGTTTGATTTAAACTTTGTTTCCTCAAACAAGGTTTACTATTTTGTCGCTGGAATACCTCTATCTTAAGTATGATTTGCTTGTTGAATGGACTGTCGATCGCACTTACGAGAGAAATTGCCGATCGACTGCGATAAAATGATGGAAGTAGAACCCTAGGAAATTCAATGAAAATGCCTACCAGCGATAGCTACCGCGACTCCCTAATTGAATCTCTCAAAGATGCCGAACACGCTGCTGGTTTTATCGGGGCTATCTTGGAAGAAAAAGACCCTGAACCAGCACTTTTGAGAAATGCCATCAGAAAGGTGATTGAGGCTCGAATCACGATGAATGGTCTTTCGGAGTCAGCAAAACAGAATCACGAAAAACTCGACAAGATGCTGACTGAAAGCGGCGGTTCGGAAATTTACAGCTTTGTAGAATTGCTCGAAGCATTAGGATTTAAACTAGAAATTACTGTCGCAGAGACTGAGTTGTCGGCTGACTCGGAATCAACGGATTTTGGGGAATCAGAATTATCGCCCGAACCAGTAGTAATTAATCCCAGTTAATGAGTAAATCGCGCCCTCACCCTTTCATCACAAAATCTAACAATCGGTGAGCCATTTCTAGCTTGCTGCAAGGTGCTATTTCTACTTGCTTTCCGGCGGCATTAATTAATATTGCTTGATTTGTATTGCTGCCAAAACCGGCACCTATTCGATCGATCGGGTTTGCGGCAATTACATCTAGTTTCTTCGCCCGCAATTTCTCCACAGCAGGCTTGACAATATCTCCAGTTTGTGCTGCAAACCCGATTAATTTTTGGTGCGGCTGTTTTAATTTTCCCAACTCTGCCACAATATCCGCTACAGGTGCCAAAGGCAAACAATTCGGGAGCGATCGCTTCGCCAATTTCTCACTACTGTACTCAGCCGGCTTCACATCGGCTACCGCCGCCGCCATCACCGTCCAATCCGCCTCGTGAAAGCATTGCAGCATCGCCTGCCGCATTTCTTGTGCACTCGTAACTGCGATCGCCCGCACACCTGACAGCGGCAACTCGCCAGTTATACTGTGTACCAGCGTCACTGTCGCGCCCCGATGCTGTGCAGCTTGCGCCAAAGCTATGCCCATTTTGCCCGTGGAAGGATTGCCAATAAACCGCACCGGATCGAGGTGTTCGCGCGTTCCTCCCGCACTGATCAACACCCTAATGCCCGCTAAATCTCGATCGCCCTTCGCATACAACAGCGATTCAATATGAGGCAAAATCTCATAAGGTTCTGCCATGCGGCCGACACCCGCGCGATCGCACGCCAGCATTCCCGCCCCCGGATTCGCAGCATGATAGCGCCGATAACTCAATATTTCCCGCCAATTCCGCTGCACCGTCGGCTGTTCCCACATATCCGTATTCATCGCCGGTGCCAGCAAAATTGGGCAACTAGAAGCTAAGACAGTATTAGTCAGCAAATTATCAGCAAAACCCCCCGCCAACTTAGCCAAAGTATTAGCTGTCAAAGGAGCAATCACAAAAACTTCCGCCCATTCTCCCAGTTGAATATGCAGGGGACGCCCGTGACTTGCTTGCCAAAAATCTTTGTCAGTAAAAGCAGGATGGCGGCAGAGAGTAGCAAAAGTCAAAGGCGTTACAAACTCCCCAGCCGCATCAGTAAGAATAGCTTTAACTTCCGCTCCAGCTTTCGCTAAAGTTGAAACTACTTCGCAAACTTTGTAAGCCGCAATCCCGCCACTAACCCCGATTAAAATTCGTCTGCCTTTCATGTAATTTTTTAATAAAAAAGAATCAAGAAAGAAATTAAGATAAAAACAGACTAAAATCCCTCACTCATCTGTTTAATCTGCAACAAAATATGCTGCTAACTTCTTCCTCAATCCCGTAGAAAATTTTGAGCTAGATTTTTAAGTCTATGCTTCGTCGTAGGCTTCCATATCCAGAAGGTGGAGATAAGGTTCAACCATCTCTGGCCGCTGAAAAGCAAGCGATCGCAACAAATGCCAATCATTCAATCCCTCAAAAGGATCTGTATAATCGTCAACTTCCAAACGGACAGCCAATTCCGCCACGTCCTGAGAAGTAAGTACAGCAATATCGCGCGATGCTTTGGTTAAAGTTTTCATTTTTTTCCCCTGCCCGAGACTTCCGCCATACTATATACTAAACCTTTAATCAGATTTCGACACAGTTTCTACAACAAAACTTCGCATTACATCTATAACTTCCGGCAGAATCTCGTGTCCCATGTTAAATTCTCGATACTGCACCGCAGCTCCCCAAGCCGTCAAACTCTCGCGCGATCGCACAGCAGCACTAACAGGCACAATAGTATCTTGAGTACCGTGTACGATTAAAACAGGTGGCAAAACACTCCCCGCAACTGGCGAAATCTGGTGTAAATAACCGCTCAGACAAATTAAACCAGCTAGGGGCAAAGTCAATCCCACATCTAGAGTCATCGCTCCGCCTTGAGAAAAGCCACCTAAAATCGTGCGAGACAAAGGCACGCCCGTGCTGCCTTCCAAAGACAGCAAAAATTCCCTCAGCAATTGCCGGCTTTCTACCAATCCCTGAGCGTCTTTGCTTTGAAGGTTATACCACGCTTTGCCGCTTGTTACCTGGGGATGAGGAAATGGGGCATCGGGAAATATAAACTGATAATCCGGCAAATTGAAAAAGGGCGCTAAGGAAGTCAAATCCCGAGCATTAGCACCCCATCCATGCAAAGCGACAATCAAAGCGACAGGCTTGCGATCGGTTTTTGGCGGAATGCTAATAAATTGTAAAGACATCGTAGTTAGTAATTGGTAATCTGGCATCGCTACAATTATAAATTGTCACGACGGGTAAAACCCCAAATGTTTGTTTTGGGCGATATTTAACTATAAATTAAGACGAGCTTGGCAATAACTCTAACTCAGGACAGTTGACTGTTAATTGTAGGGTGCAACCTAAGCACCGCGAGCATCTTTCACAGGAATGCAAGCCAAATTCTCGCTAGGTATATATAGCCTAGTCTCATTAAGAGTGAGGTATGTCTGGTAATGGGTAATGGGTAATGAATAATGGCGCTACCCTGCTTTTGAACAGCAAGCTTTTTTATGATGACCTTTTTCCGGATTACCGATTACCGAACACCGAAAACCCACGCGCCCACGAACTTTTTTAAGAACTACTATGTCTCAATCGACTTCTCCGGTTCGCACTCCTAAAAACTATTTTAAAAAAAATCAACTTCTACCAATTTATTTACCTAATTTCACTTGATATTAGTTCTCAGAAAAGCTGCAACCGTAGAAGGCATCTAAACCATTCAACAGTAATTTATCCCCCATTCTAAAATCTAAAATCTAAAATCTAAAATCGATTGACACCTACCGCAGGTGAAACCTTAGAAACAGATTGCTCGAACTGTTGCCGCACCGGCACCTCAATCAAGAATTCAGTTCCCTCTCCCGGAGCCGATATGCACCTGAGCGAACCTTGATGTTTGTCTACTATTTGATAACCGATAGACAATCCCAAGCCAGTACCTTTACCTACAGGCTTGGTAGTAAAAAACGGATCAAACAAACGTTTTTTGACATTCTCTGTCATGCCCGTTCCATTGTCAGCGATCCGCACGCATACACAATTAGAACTTAAAAGTTCAGTGCGAATCCGAATAGTATGTAAAAATCCAAAATTGGAGGCGTTGTTTTTGAGATTTTTTTTACTTTCTGCATCAGATAAAACATCAATAGCATTGCTCAGAACATTCATAAATACCTGATTCAATTGTCCCGGCCAGCACTCTACTAATGGCAAATTCCCGTATTCTTTGATGATTTTAATGCCAGAAAAATCTGCTTTTGGTTTCAGCCGACTATCCAAAATCATCAAGGTGCTGTCAATGCCTTGGTGAATATCAACAGACTTCATTTCAGCTTCATCCAAGCGTGAAAAATTCCTCAGAGAAAGCACGATCTGGCTGATCCGTTCAGCTCCCAGATTCATAGATTGTAGGATTTTAGGCAAGTCTTCAATGATAAACTCCAAATCAATATCTTTTAATTTCGCTTGCACTTCGGGCGTTGGGTTCGGATATTGCTGCTGGTATATTTCCACAAGTTCCACCAAGTCTCGAGTATATGCGCCTGTATGGATCAGGTTGCCAGAGATGAAGTTGACAGGATTGTTAATTTCGTGGGCAACTCCAGCCACCAACTGCCCCAAGCTGGACATTTTTTCAGTTTGGATTAGTTGAAATTGAGCTTCCTGCAAATTTTTTAGTGCCGTTTCTAGTTCAGCGGTGCGCTGTTTTAGTTGAATTGTACGATCGTACACTTGCTGTTCTACTTTTGCAGTACGTTCTAGAGACATCAACAGGTAAATCGTCAAGCTGCCAGTCATCAATAGCCCGATCGCGCCAATTGCCAGCGAACCCTGATGCGTCCTCATACTGTTGTACCCCTTTCCAGGCAAAACTAGCAGCCTCCACTGGCGGTCTGCTACGTTAAATAGGCGAGTGCAAGCACTCGGATTTTGACAGATTTTTCCCCGCAAATTAGTTAACTCTGGCTTTTCGTGTTTGGGGTTATCTATCAACTGCTTAGCTTGTGAGTCGTAGCGCACCAGAAAGCGTTCTTTCTCTATAGCAGAGTTGTCATAGAGGTAAAAATTAATCTTGTCTAAATTTAGCGATTCTAAAGAGGAATCGACCATACTCGTGATCTGAAACAGACCCGCAATAACTCCCATGAGGTTTTGGCGGCCGTTAACGGAGTTATCAGCAGAAGTTGTACGGCGGTGTACTGGTAGAAATACTTGCAATCCCGGTTGATTGTTGCTGACTAATCTAATCCGCGCGGAAGCCGCTATTTTCCCGGTATTCACCGATTTTTCTAAAGCTGATTTGCGATCGGGGCTGGAGGCAACATCAAAACCGATCACTTTGTTATCTTCTTCTAATGCTTCTCTGTAAATAATGGGAAAGTATTCCGATCGCACTCTTGCTTTGACCTGCTTTTTATCAGGAGTTCGTTCGTAAATTTGAAATGTCGGAAAACCTTCGGCTCGAATTGTCCGTTCGTAAGCTGTTTTTTGGGCAGCCGGCACGCGCCGAATCCAATTAACAGAATGTATAGCAGCATTTCTGGAAAGTGCAGGTTGAGCGAATTCCTTAAAATCTTGTCTCGTAACTTCAGTAGATGCCCTGTAGAATCCTTCAAGTGAGTACAGAACTTCTAAATTTTTATTGATGCTTTGCTGCAATGTCACATTCAGGCGATCGGCTTGCTGATGAAATTCAGCTTGCATTCGTTGGTTTTCCGAATGCCACACAACGGCTGCGGCTGCCAATGACAAACTCGTCCCTGTGCAAAGAGTCAGCGCTGCTGGAATGTAGCGACGGTGCGACTGTAAACTTTCGGTCAGCGAATTAAACCAATTGCTCGCAACATTCATATTCCCACACCTTCTGCTACCGGAGTGCAATTCGTTTAAGGACTTGTGAAATTCCTTGATAACACGAAGGGCAGCGCAGAAACGAGATTGTCTAAAAACTTATGATCGCAGGAATAAGACTTACCCTGAGCAACTCAGTTTCTACGAAAATATTGGTCTGGTAACGAGAAAGTTGGGAAGAAACCGGCTTTTTACGAATAGTGTATCCACGACTGAGGAATTGTAACTAAGTGTAACTAAGTGTAACGAAGCCAGTTCCCATCTGGGCCCTCCCAAATTCTTTCCCCGGAAGAACCTGGGAACGAGAAAAAACCTTGATCTGGTGGGGCGGGTACTCAATACCCGCCCTACAAAGCCAACTTAAAGGTGGAACCGCTTACAAAACAGTCCCTATTTCCTTCAAATAAACCCGTGTAAACGGTTCATCATCCCCCAGAGTATACTGTTCGATCAACCCTTGGCGGCGAATAGAAATACTATTTCCTTCCCTCACCACAACAGTATCGTCATCAGTGCTTTCTCTAACCAACATCATCTCAGTTTCTCCCGGATTATCTAGCACCACCATATTGCTACCCCGATAAAACATTCCCTCAGCTTCCAAAATATCTTCGGGATATTCAGCAATTAACAAATCGAGCTTGGGATTCCGTAGCAAACTTTGCACGTTAAGATGGTAATTCTTATTCAAAACTTTTTCAGAACGGTTAACAAAAAGTCCACCGCGACAAACAGCACCGATTGTCCAATCGGGATGCTGCAACAGAATATGGTCGATGGTTTCTTGTAGGTCATGTACCGAAATCCTGTTGAAAGTTATAATCGGAATTCTGGCGGATTTGCCCGATTCAAAGAAAGTTTCGATAATATGCGAAGGCACATCAACTCCTTCGCCGACAGCGGGGTTGAGGTGCATAAAAATTCCCGGCGCGGCATTGATCTCGATAATACCAAAATTGCCTGTTTTCCAAGATTTGGCGAGAGTTTCTGTCATCACATCAATCCCCAAACAAGTTAACCGGAAATGTAGGGCGATATCTTGAGCCAAAACAATGTTATCCGGGTGAATAGTGCGGGTAGCGTCGATGCTGATGCCGCCTGCGGAAAGATTAGCGACTTTGCGTAGATACACAGTGCGATCGCTACTTGGCACACTATCCAATGACAGCCCTTGTTCTTCCAGATACATTTCCATCGCTTCGTCGGACTGAATTTTGCTCATGGCCGAAGTTGGCGTATCCAAACGTTCTGGTTTGCGGTTTTCACGGCGGATCAATTCGCGAATTGTTGAGTCGCCATCACCTGTTACGCAAGCGGGTCGGCGTTCAGTTGCAGAAACAAATTTGCCGTCAACGCACAGCAGCCTAAAATCCGATCCTTTGATGCTGTTTTCCACAATTACTCGCACCGGATCGGTTTCGGGAATAGCCTTAACTGCTCTTTTAAAAGCTGCCTGCAATTCCTCGGCATCCCGGACATCTGCTGTTACGCCAATTCCTTTATGACCGACTACTGGTTTGATAGCAACTGGGTAGCCAATTTCTCTAGCAACTGCCAGAGCTCCGTTTTCTGTGGAGACGATATCGCCTTTGGGAACAGGAAATCCTAATGTAGCGAGAAAAGCTTTACAATCGTCTTTGCGCGTGGTAAAATCTGAGTCTAAGTGGCTGTCAGAATCAAAGGTCGTTGCAGAGCCACGAACCAGTTTTTTGCCGTACCCATATTGCATTAGTCCTTCATCCCACAAATAAAATGCGGGAATGCCTTTTTGGGATGCCGATCGCATTAACGAATAAACTGTCGGGCCTCCGTAAACTGACTGCCGGAACATGTTTTGCAGCGCGCCAATTTGTGCTTCCAAGGGAAAGTCTTGATTTTGATTAATGGCTTCAAACCAATCCCAAACTGCGTAAACTACTGCTCTGGCAGTGCGGGCGTGAAGTGCTTCTATGCTGATTCTGTTAAACTGAGAAAACGGCTTGATGTTCCAGTGTTGAAAATGCAAACCCATGTCGAGTTTTGCTACTTCTGAGGCGGTACGGCCGAACAGTTGGGCATGGTTCAAGAAAGTTTCGTGCAGGAATTGCGGGTAGCGATCGCTAATAATTTCCTGGTAATGTGCGATCGGCAAAGGTTCGCTCGCGCCCGTCACCGCTAAATCAAAAACTAAAGCCGCGGTGTCTAAATAAGGATTGGGCCCGATATAGTGTTTGAAGTTGAAAACATCAAAAATATCGGTTTTTCGAGCATTGACGCGGGCTGTTTCAGTGGTTTTTTCTTGCAGCATTTTCTAACCTCCTTTGAGCTAATTTTTTACGGTAACTTTATAGTCGGTGCATGGGATACTACCTGCGGGCATAGATATTCCAGCAGTGAGATAAATACTCCCAGCAATTCTGCCTTCAGTATTGCCCGATAGGGGGAGTGGGAGAGTAGGGGAGATGGGGAGAGGGGGAGAGGGGGAGAGTGTGAGAGTGGGAAAATATTCCTTCTTCTTTCAACATCTAACTAAGCATAGATGACTAAGCATAGATAACTAAGCATAGATAACTAAGCACTTATGACTAACGACTACTTCTTTCCCCCCTTGCAAAAAAAAGCTATAACTTTTGAGAGGTACACTGTGTACTTATAATTGTTTATGACAGTGAAAGAAAATTTAAGAGGCAGCAAATTATGAAGATCGCACAAACTGCTCTCAGGGAAAAAGTTCACCACTTAGCTGAGGAAGCATTTCACCGGAAGCTAATTTCTGGCTACGGTGATGGTCAAAACAGCAACGAATATCAGATTGTCTGGAACGGCAAACCCAGACACCTACCTTTAGAACGGGCGAGTACCATATTGAGCAATTTGATCGAGCGATCGCACTAACGGGCGATCGGACTAATTGAGGACTTACGCTCATCAACCCGATTTCTACGAGCAATCAGAGGAGGATTAGCGAAGAATCGGATCAGAAACCGGATTGATCACCGCGCGCGCGTGGGCCCTGTAATTTAAGCTCATTTCTTGACCCCTCCTATCTCCTGTTAGGAGGGGTAAGTTTGTTTCGTGGATCGTCGAGGATGAGTAAACTCCCATATCACCCTTGCTGTGTGCGTTCTAGAGTGGTAGAAACCGGAGATTTTTTTGTATCTATATATACCTTTTGGCAGTTTTCGGAAAAAGGAATTTTGTGTTTTATTGAAATTTAATAAGTTAAAAGTGGAGATAATATGGCGAGCAACGAAAACCAGGGGAAGTTGCTAATTATTGGTGGTGCGGAAGACAAAGAGGGGGACTGCAAAATTCTGCGGGAATTCTTGCGCTGCGCCGGAGGCACTAAATCCCGCGTCGTAGTGATGACGGCTGCGACAAGCCTGCCGGGAGAAGTAGGAGATAATTACATCCGACTGTTTGAGCGACTTGGCGCTGAAGATGTGCGAGTTGTTGACACCCAGAAACCGGAAGATGCCAACAATCCAGAGTATTTAGAAGCGATCGAACAAGCGACCGGCATATTCTTTACCGGCGGAGATCAATCGCGGATTATTAGCTGCTTGAAAGACACCCAACTCGACGCAGCTATGCACAAACGCTTCTCTGAAGGGATCATCATTGGCGGCACCAGCGCCGGCGCGGCGATGATGCCAGACATGATGATTATTGAAGGAGACTCGGAGACAAATCCCCGCGTTGATGTGGTAGCAATGGGGCCGGGAATGGGTTTCCTTCCAGGAGTCGTCATCGACCAGCATTTCGCCCAGCGAGGTCGTCTGGGACGCTTAGTTTCCGCACTCTTGCTGCAACCTGCCGTGTTGGGATTTGGTATTGACGAAAATACAGCTATTTTAGTCCACGGTGACGAGTTGGAAGTTATTGGCGAAAACGCTGTAACTGTCATCGACTCGTCGGAACAACTCCACGACAATCTGGAGGGACTGTTAAAGGATGAGGCTTTAGCGATTTGCGGCGCCAAGTTGCACATCCTCCCCCACGGATATCGGTTTAACTTAAAAACTCACCAGCCCGTGCTCCATAACGTAGAAACTACAGCAGAGAGAGAAAGGGCGATCGCCTAATTTACTTGCAACTGGCACACATCTCAAAAGAAAGTATGTAGGGTGTACAGCGTACACCTTGCCAGTGCAACGAACTAGGATGGTTAAAAACCCAGTTTCTGCGTCCAGAGCCAATAAAAGAAGAGGTAAAATCCTCTTCTTTTATTGGTGCGGTTTCAGATTTTTTAAGCACTTTTCTGTTCGCCAAAAATCGACTGCTGCCCTTCTGCAGTCGATATTAAATTCCACCCTTGAACTCTCAGCTTCTGATAAGTTGCCCATCCCTTAGAACCGCCCGGTTCCCGGTAGTCGGGTACAGCGAACTGCGGAAAAGCTGTATAAGACCGCCACCCCTGACGGGCATCGGTGCGTAAGTGCAATATCTTTTCTCCCTTGCCTCCGAGTCTGGGCAACCAACACATTTGTTTTAGCATTTTTAACACTCCAGAGTATTACAGTAACGGTAATTCGCCAACATCCCCAATTAAACTTTTAGAGCTTTAGAGCCACTGCTCGGAATATCTAACGGGTAACAGGGACGAATGAGATTTTCACCAATTACCAATTACTGAGGTAGCAGCAGTCGTTAAAGCTGATTTCGGTTCTGCCAAGTTTGCCAGTCAAAAACTATAAAACAACTGCTGCCAAGACATAAGCAAAAATAATCATTGCTATTCTCGGCTCAAACTTGGCTTAAAGTCGATGGCGCGAAAATCCAGTTGAATAAAGCATTCATTCTTGTGGTTTTCCTTGCCTTATAATTACAATCACATCCTCGCTATTTCCGCCTAAAATGACATCTTTCTACAGTATTAGCTCTGTTAGCGAAAAAATGTTCCTTTAGTTACAAATATTAAACTCTGACCACGATTTATTTAGTTATCAAAAGTTAAATTACTTTTCATAAACAGCCCTTAATATTTTTTAGTTACTTTAACTACATTTTTGATTGATTTAAATCTGGCCTCCGGCTGCTTAGTGGCGCACCTTACTCAATCGCTAGGGTGTCTACTACTAAACCCTCCGGGTGCGCCTATAAGTACCTAACAACATAAGAGTTACAGGTGTAAATCTTAAGAACGATGGCGACAGATTTACCAAATTGTAAAAATCAATACTAATCACACTTATAAGTTCTGCAAACCAGATATTCATGGCCGCTGCAATTGAATTCAAACTCTTCGCTCCCAACAACAAAGCAGCTACACTGCTCGGCTCTTTTTCCCAATGGGAAAAAAAATTATTAGAAAAAGATGACAGAGGTTATTTCCGCACTAAAATTCAGGGCGTTGCTTAATCAGGGTATGAAAAAAATAAGTTTAAAATCCCGAAGCTTTGTAGATACTGGTTTCTATGACTTGCATATTTAGCCTTTCATACCGTAAATCAGCAACGCCCGGTTTTGTTAGTCACAGTAGTAGGAATACCGATGCTGTGGATGGGCGAAGAGTTTGGACAATCCACTCGGCTAACTCCCAACCAGTCGAATAAACTGCAATGGTTCTTGTTGAAAAATTAGCCAAATTATGAGTTCTTGGAATACTACAAACACGTGATTCGGCTGCGGGAAAAAGTTCCGGCACTTTATACCCAAAATATTGATATTTATCACGAAAATTCCGAAGCCAAAGTGCTGGCTTACTACCGCTGGAGCGATGAGGAAATGCGAGCAGTAGTTGTCGCTAATTATTCGGATACTTATCTATCTGGTAACAGCATTCCTAAGTTTCCGGCTGCAGGAAGTTGGCACGAGTGGATGTATAACAAAATAGTAGAAGTTGGGGAAGAAGAGTTTAAGTTTGATTTGCCGGAATGATCAGCACAATTATTTGTTTGACAGCCGGAGAATTATGTCTCTAGGCAGATGATCGGCCCAGTTGTACAACAGTAAATTGTATTTAGGATGGGCGCACCAAACTCAACAAACTGGGTTTTTCTACCTAGGTGGATGGCTGTAACGATACTTTTTTGTAAAAAAACTCGGTTTCTGCATCCAAGAGTGCGATCGTAATTCCTGGTATTGAGAATAAAAATTGCACGGCGACGTGCCAACTGTCAATTAACAAGTCAATTAACACAAACTTTGTCGGAGGACAAACTCTATGGGCTGGCTAAAAAGATTGTTTGGTTTAGAAAAACTTGAAAATCAAGAAACTGTTGATGCTCCTGCTTACCAAGCACCTGTAGCTCAATCTCAAGCTCAAGCTCAACCTGCTGCGAGCGCTCAGACAATCCCGCCGGAACGCATGGGCTTGAACGGAGAATACGATCAAAGCGGTTTAGCTAAACGGGTTGCTCAGGCTTTCGATGCAAATCCAGATGTTGCGGATATTGAGACTGTTTATGTGGCTCAACTTGGCACTACGGTGGTTCTCAAAGGTACAGTTCCCAGTCAGGAAATTGTCAACAAGTTGGTGACAATTGCTAAAGGCGTTAAGGGTGCAACTGGGGTGGAAACTAATGAAGTTACTGTCGGATAACGCGACGGTTATTTCTAACAGTTAACAGTTAGCAGTTAACTGTTAACCGGTTAGTAGTTAACAGTTAACTGTTTTTTTGATTTATCTTTATCTCAATAAAAAATATGACAGGCGAAACATTAGAACCTACTCGCGGGAAATTAGAACGCACTCTTTCGCAGGGAATTCAAGCTTTGTACCGCTCTCAGCTCGGACACCAAACGAGTCAGGCGCTCTGCAATCTTTTGGATAACAAATTAATAATTGTTATCGAAAATGGGCTTACTCAACCAGAAAAACTGCTCGCTCAGAACGGTCAGCAAGATTTGGCTTTGCAGGTGCGGACAGAATTAGAATCTGTCATGGAATTGCCACTGAAAGAATTAATTCAAAAGGTTTTGGGCGTGGGAGTCACTGATTTGCTCCGCGATGCGACCTTGGAGACAGGCCGCACTGGAACGATCGCAATTTTGGACTCTGCACCTCAAGTCCGTGATTCTAATTATAAATCTAAAACTCAACCAAAACCAGTGGAGAGTCGAGGTGCTGGCGGATAACTGTTTCTAAATCTTTGATGTTAAAAGGTTTGGAAAGGTATTCCACGCAGCCTGCTTCGAGAATTCGAGCGCGGTCTTCTGGTTTGGCTAGTGCTGTGACAGCAACAATCGGAATATGTCTGAGATCGGGGTTTTGTTGGACGCGCTTTACTACTTCCATACCGTCTATATCCGGTAGGCAAATGTCGAGTACGATTAGGTCGGGTTGTCGATCGACTGCTGCGGAAAGAGCTGCGTACCCGTCCACTGCTCCCACGCACTCGCAGCCGAATAAATCGAGTATTTGTGTCAGCAGCTCTAGGTTGTCCGGATTGTCGTCTACAGCCAACACTAAAGGACGCTTGTCAACCTGGGGTTGACCGCTAATGAAAGACGAGGATTCCAATTTATTGTCCCAATGAAGGTAGTTCATAAATGCCGAGCGCAACGATCAAAAAATTTGTTACCGAGGCATTCTTCAAGTGGCACTGCGGCACTTGAAACAGATTGGCTCGTATTGGTAGCTCTCCCATGACCAGTTTTTGGTCTAATCCGATACAATATCGCTACAAACTGCGGGCAAAATGACCGCTGTTGATTAACCCCATAGCACCTGCTTAATTCTACCTCTCCCAGCGCCAATTACCAACTTAGGGGCTCTTGGTGCGTCAGCCCTGGTAAAAACACGCAATAAATACGGAGAATCTTACCAATAAAGCATCCTCGCTTAATAGCATTGAAGAGTGGCGACAGCTTTTAAGGATAATAACAACATTAGACGTGGGCTCCCATACATGGATCTACCTAAAGGAATATTCTAGCCCCAACTTGAATTTAATAACTTACACCTGCTGAGAGATACTTGATTACTCTACTTTATACTTCAATGTTTTTAAGTAGTAATCATCACAATTTAAGCCAGTAAAAAAATTAAGTTTTTACATGAGCTTTACCGGATATTAACCTAGGAGGTTTTAATGACAATTCCAATCAGAGACGACCTGACTTACATTTTGCTCAAAAAGATTGGCAGCGGAAACGGCAGGGGAGAGTCGGAAATTAGGAACGCAGCCGAAGAATATGTCGGTCACCAGGTGGCAGAAGCGGAATTGCTCGGTCATCTGGACTACCTCAACCAAAGAGAATTTATTAAAGCTGACTTTAGTGGAGAACCTTACGGAGGAACTGAGGTATTGCCGCCTTTAGTCGCATTTCAAGAAGCTGATTTAACAGAAAAAGGCCGCAAACTGTTACACAAAATGGAGACGAATCCTCCGAAGTCGCTCCATCAAGAAGGGTCGGCAGTTCCTATCGCTTCAAAGGATATGCCGTTTTTGGAAAAAGTGATGGTAAACGGTCACTTGGAGGATATTTTTGATGCCCGTGACATTACCGAAGTAGTGTACCGGGTCATGCGCGATGTGATGACAAAAGACGCCATCGAGCACGTGGAATCTGAATTGCACAAAGAAGTTTTGCCTACGGATGACAAAACCCTGCAACAAGAAATAGCAGACCTCTGGAAAGATACCAATCCGCTGGTGGGATTGCTCAGCCGGGTGCGTCAACCTTTGACCGGCGCGCCTGCACCTTTGGGGATCGATGGCAATTTGTTTGCACGGAGGGTGGAACTAGAAGGCGCACTTCCTTCGGGAGTAAAACCGGAAACTGCGATCGCGGCTGTATTTTCGGCAACGAAGGATGAGCTGTCCGAGGAGCGAATTCAGGAAATAGCTGGCTTTTTGCCGGACAGAATTCGGGAAATTTGGGCGTCTGCTTAACGAGACGTTTTAAGGTATAAATACTTACTAGCCGGGTTGAGCAACCAGTATTTTCCCTCCAGAGGGCAGAATACTGGTTGCTCAACCCGGTTTCTTTATACTTTTTGCCTGGTAGCTTTGCAATTGCTTTGTAGTGAGGACTTGAGTCCTGATCAAACTCGATCGAACTTTCGTCCTCACTAATGTCAGATCGCTCTTTCCTTGCCTTGTAATTGCTGTGAAAAACCCGGTTTCTCACCGAAATTTGTCGGAAAACCAGAAATATCTCCATAAACCGAGTTTCGTATCATTGGGTTGGGTCAAGCCCCTAGACAGAGCGAAAGTATTGTAATGTATAATACAAGGCAAGTTAAGACTGTGGCTCGCAAAAATGCTGTCAACAGCCCGGGAGATCAAAAGGCATGACCCGCACCAAAGTTACACAAATGTCACGATCGACTTTAGAACAAGAGATTTTACTCAATCGAATTACCAATCGCATCCGCAACTCTTTAGAACTGCAAGAGATTTTGACGACAACTGCCCTAGAAATCCGCAGCTTTTTACAGAGCGATCGAGTAAAAGTTTATCGCTTTGAGGCCGACGGTAGTGGCGAGGTCATTGCTGAGTCCATCAACGGCGACAAGTTGCCATCTATGCTGAGTTTGCGCTTTCCACCAGGCGACATTCCCCATAGTGCTCGGGAAATGTTTCTCAAAGCGCGGCAGCGAGTGATTGTAGATGTGGAATTGAAGCATCAAACAATTAACCGGTTAGATTGTCCCGAAACCGGTAAAACTTTAGCAGTTGAAGATATTACCTATCGTCCTGTAGACCCTTGTCACGCTGAATATCTGAAGGCTATGGGGGCACGTTCTTCTCTGACGGTGCCGATTTTGCATCA
Source organism: Microcoleus sp. S36b_A4 (assembly GCF_036700645.1). NCBI lineage: Bacteria > Bacillati > Cyanobacteriota > Cyanophyceae > Oscillatoriales > Microcoleaceae > Microcoleus > Microcoleus sp. S36b_A4. Next base: position 58,816 of record NZ_JAUBPI010000006.1, read on the forward strand.
AAATCACCTTTGGGGGCTGTTGGTGTCTCACCATAGTCAACCGAAACGGTTTAGCGATCGAGAATTGAAAATGGTGCAGTTGCTTGTGGATCAACTTTCAATTGCGATCGCCCAATCTTTTCTGCTAAGTCAAGCTAGACAGCAAGCGCGCGACGAAGCTGTTATCAACCAAATTACCAGTTTGCTGCATTCTCCTCTGGAACTCCACGAAATTCGGAAAGCAGTTCTCGAACAAACTGTCAAGCATTTGCATGGTTCAGGAGGGCGTCTCTACATTGCAGCCGAGTTTGGCGATCGGCCCGCTTTGCTTTATACCTGTGGCCAGCAGCCAGCGGACATCGACCTTGAACTCAGCCCATTTTGGCAGCAGATTATGGGGAGGGCAAACCAAGACGATCCACCACAAACAGCTAATCATACAAGCCAATTAGGTATTTTTGAAAATCTATATTCCCAGCATTACAGCTCAATTGACAGCAATATTTCCAGTTTTCTCGTACCGCACCTGTACGCAATTTCCGATATTTCTAAAGAACCTCAACTTAAATCTGTATCTGCCAATTTAGTCGCAGCTTCCATTCGATCTTTTTTGGCAGTACCGCTGCAATATCGCCAACAGTGCATCGGCTGTCTCACCGTTTTTCGCAGCCCTATACAAACCGAAATTTTGTGGGCGGGCCGTTGCAGTTCGGACGCCCGGCACGATCGTCCCCGACAGTCCTTTGCAGCTTGGAAAGAAATCAAAACCGGCGAAGCTCAAAAGTGGACTAGCGAGGAACAGAAGCTAGCACAATCTTTAGGAACTCACCTGTACATGGCTGCAATGCAGAGGCGCGTCGAGGCGATGATCCGACATCAAGCTTCTCACGATCCATTAACCGGTTTACCCAATAGATTACTGTTTAATGAAAGGCTGTCTTTAGCTTTAGCTAGCGCTCACCAAAATGGAGAAATGCTGGCGGTAATCTTTCTAGATTTAGATAGATTTAAAAATGTTAACGATACTCTCGGTCACCCAGTGGGCGATTTGTTGCTGCAAAGTGTATCTCGGCGTTTGACTAACTGTTTGCGCCTGGGGGATTCGATGGCTCGTTGGGGCGGGGATGAATTTACTGTGCTGCTGTACAATATCAACACCCCGGAGGAAGCAACTAAGATTTGCCAGCTAATTATCCAGAGTTTAAGCAGTCCTTTTGATTTTGAGGGTCTGGAACTTTATATTAAGGCTAGCTTGGGAGTTGCTTTGGCTCCTTATGATGGAGAAGATGCAGAAACTTTGCTGAAAAATGCTGATGCGGCGATGTATAAAGCTAAACAGAAAGGTCGCAATAATTATCAGTTTTACACGCAGGCGATCGGCAGTAAAGTCTCCGAGGATCTTAACTTAGAAAATGATCTTTACAAAGCTCTAAACAAATCTGAGTTTGTCCTGCACTATCAACCGCAAATAAATTTAAATACTGGCAAAATAGCGGGCATGGAAGCTCTGATTCGCTGGGAGCATCCCGAACGCGGTTTGATTCCTCCCGATCGATTTATTCCCTTAGCTGAGGAAACAGGATTAATCTGCCAAATTGACGAATGGGTGATGCGGACTGCTTGCTTGCAAAATCGAGCGTGGCAATTACTGGGATTGCCGCCGATTCGGATAGCAGTGAATTTATCAGCCCGCCAGTTTCTGCAACCTCACACTGTACAAAGCATCGCTGAAATTTTATCAGAAACCAAGTTAAATCCCGAATATTTAGAAATAGAAATTACCGAGAGCATTGCCATGACAGATGTGAGCTTTACTGTGTCGGTATTGCAGCAGTTGCAGGACATGGGAATTCACATTTCTCTGGACGATTTTGGCACTGGTTATTCTTCGCTGTGGTCTCTGAAAAACTTTCCCCTCAATAATTTAAAAATAGACAAATCTTTCGTGGCCGATTTGGTGACCGGCAGCAGCGGTGCTACTATTGTGAAACTGGCGATCGCCTTGGGACAGGGGCTGAATTTACAGGTGATTGCTGAGGGAGTGGAAACAGCAGAACAGTTAGCGTTTTTGCGATCGCATCAGTGCGATATGGGTCAGGGTTACTTCTTTAGCAAACCAATACCGGCGGCGGCGGCAACGCAATTGTGCTTAGAAAATCAATCTGGGAAATAATATTGATTCCGCTTGCACCGTCCGTGATTGCGGACTGTTGACTCACAGTGAACAGTCAACAGTCAACAGTCAACAGTCAACATCATTCCGGTGTAACCGGAAATGATATTACTGCCAAACAAACACTTTGGCTTCGTATTCCGGCAAGTCAATCATAATATTGTCATCGCCAGATTCAACATCATAATTCCCAGTCCATTCGTGCCAAGTTCCGTTGGCAGGGAAGTGGGGAACGCTGTAACCTGCCAGATAATTTTCCGACATATTCGCCACAACTACAACTCTGGAACCTTCATCGTTCCAGCGAGTGTAAGCAAAAACTTTCGAGTCGGGGTCTTCGTGGAAAAACTCGATGTTTTCTGTGTAAAGTGCTTGGTTATTTTTACGCAGGTGAATCAAGCCTTTGTAGTATTCCCACAAACCTTTATTCAGGTCATTTCCTAGCAGCGTCCAGTCAATTTTAGATTGCTCAATTGTTTTGCCTTTGTATTCGCCAAATTCTTCGCCCATCCAAATCAGCGGCACGCCAACTGCTGTCATTAACAGCACGGTTCCCAACTTTGCCCGCTTGAAGGCGGCTTCATCCAAAATTCCGCGATCGCCCAATTCGGCAAAAATGCGATCGTGATCGTGATTACTCAAATAATTGACTACATTCGTAGCACCCAAGTAACCTTGCCGCTTGCAGTCGATTACCTCTTTGAGCCGTTCTAAATCAAAATTGTCCCCGCACAGTTGTGGAATTATGGAGTGATAGAAACTGTCGTGCCAGCAGCCGTCCATCGGCCCGTCTAGATTGGTGATGCTGGGCTCGTCGGGAATGTATTCGGCAACAGTGTAAAACGGTTTGGGGCCGGCGACATTTTTGGCTTCTTGAACTACCCAGTGCATAAAATCGTAGTTAGCAATTTGTCGCGCCGCATCGAAACGAATGCCGTCGAGATGATATTCTTGAACCCAGAAGCGGACTGTATCGCCAGCAAATCTGCGTGCGGGGAAAGTTCCTAAGTTTTCGTCGTAGAATTCGTAGTTAAATTCCGGGCCCCAATTGTTGTCTGGATCGCGGGGCTCGTGGTGATACCAATAATCGTGATCAATTTGAGTGAGGGGGCTCGATGCTTCCGAGTGGTTGTAAATCCCGTCCATGATCACGCGAATCCCGCGCCCGTGACACTCGTCTATCAGGTTTTTGAGTTCTTCTGTGGTTCCGTAGCTGGACTCGGCCGCGAAGAAGTAGCGGGGGTTGTAGCCCCAACTGTAGTCGCCTGGGTATTCTTTGAGGGGCATGAGTTCGATCGCGTTGACGCCGAGTTCGACTAGGTAATCGAGTTTTTCGACGACGTGCTTGTACTTGCCGCGGGCCAGCGGGTCTGCTTCGCCACCGGAAAAGTCGGCAACGTGCATTTCATAAATCACTAATTCCCGATCGGCCGGTAGCGGTTTATCGTCGTGTTTCCAAACATAGGTATCGATAATGCGATCGCCATCTTTGATCCGAACAATGCCGTTTTGAGTAGGATCGTCGATGTCAGTCGCGTAGGGATCGACCACATCTACCCACTGATCTGCTTCCAGAAACCAGCTTTTCGACTGAACGCGAAATTTGTATTGATAAACGCCATCCTCCAACTCAACTCGCGTGCGAAAATAACCTTCTTCGTCCTTTTCCATCGGAATATCTTCCCAATTAGAAAAAGAGCCAATCAAGGCAGCTCCTTTGTTGTAGGGAGCAAATAACTTGAATTCAATTGGGGCGGCCATAATACCTCTTTCTAAAATATTTCAGTAGCAGTTGATACTTTTAATTTCGCAAATTTAAGCGAACTCAGGCATCACTCTACGGATATAATTTTTTTAAGGCTTAACTCTTCCTAAAAGTATCGTAATCAGGCCTCTGTCTCCGCCTTTTATGAATTGATATCGCGCAATATTGGCAGTGCCAGCGAAATTTATCTAACTGGGGATCGCTCAACAACAAGTATTAGTAATACGCTATTTTTTTAGCATCTATCTTAAGGTAGATTTACTGATTGAAAGATAAAAAAAATCTGTACTGGGGTAGATGCAACTTTAAAGTTTACCTCTTTTTTAACAACAAACAATTGCTCGGCGGGTGCACACTGCCTACCCTAATTTTTTGGTAACAATTAGTGAGTCGGTGTGCACTGCACACCCTTAATCCGTGGCCGTAAGGTGCGCCCAGCGCACCCTACTTTTAACTTGATTTTGCCTGATGATCGGGCTTCATCCAACCAAGCCAGAACGCAGGGCGAGAACGGCTGCCTGAGTGCGGTCATCAGCGCACAACTTGTTCAAAATATTGCGGACGTGAGTCTTGACTGTACCGACAGTAATGTACAGCTTTTCGGCGATTGCAGCATTGCTGTAACCCTGCACGATCAGTTCCAAAACTTCTAATTCCCGTTCGGTTAAAGGGTAAGTCTCAATGATGTGACTGAACTCAGGTTCAGCAGCCTTAATTGTGACTCTTTTGCCCTCAGCCTTTGGTTCTTCCGGCGCGGCTTCCTGAGTGCGAGCTTGTTTCAGGACAATGCGGGCGATCGCCGGATCGATCCAAGAGTTACCTTCGTGAGTTACTTTTACTACATCTAATAACTGATCGAAGCTAATATCTTTCATGCAGTAAGAGTCAGCTCCGGCGGCAAAAGCTGCCAGAACTTCTTCTTCATTGTCCTGAAAAGTCAGAATCAAAATTTTTGTATCGGGATCGGACTCCGCTACCGATTTCTTGAACTTTTGTGTAAGTTCAATGCCATCAAAATCCGGCAAGCCAATATCTACAATTGCAACGTCAGGTTTTGAAGACTGAAGCAGTTTCAATCCCTCTGTAGCGTTAGCTGCATCGCCGACAACTTCTATCGTGTCACGCTGTTGTAAAGCTGTGCGGATGCCCACTCTTGTCAGGTCATGGTCTTCTACCAAAGCAACGCGAATTTTACTCATCTTTCTTCCAATAGTCCGCTAAACTTTTAAAATATCATCAACTGACTCAGCTAAACTGAGTAAATTTGAGAATGTGTCCTGATTTAGGGTTTTACAGGCTGCACATCATTTTTAAGCATACTCATGCAGCCGCCAAGAATGCAAGTTAATTTTTAAGTTATTTTGCGGCGATGCCTGCACGAGCCCGATCGGGACAGGTAAGCTCTCAATGTTTCAACAGTTTAACTAAATTATCTCATTGTCCGCCCGTTGATAGAGGTAAGGATTCCACTACCCAGATAGATTTAAAGTATAAAAAATTTTGATGCACTTGGCTCGTCAAAATCAATAAAGCTAGCAGCACGAGTCTTTAGCCGGTGTTAGGGCTATAGTCCAATGCTTATTTATATAACCTGTTATGACTCAGTATCACGGCAATAAGTCTTTTCAGTCGGAGTTTTCCGACTCGGAAATCTTACACAAAGTATCTGAAATAACATCCCCCCAACCGCAAGTTGGCGACTGCGAAACTCAGGACGATCGCCTGTGGTCGGCAATTCCTCACATAGTTTGGAAAACAAATGCCGACGGCTGGGCGACTTATTTCTGTCAGCGCTGGGAGGAGTACACCGGGGTACCAGCAGCAGCAGCTTTGGGTTTCGGCTATCTGGCGCGCGTCCACCCAGAAGACCGCCCTCGTCTATTGGCGAGATCGCACACTTCTAAGTGCCCGTCGCCAAGCTACGAAATTATATTTCGTCTGCAGACGCGAGAGGGCACATACCGCTGGAACGTCGCGAGAGGAGGGCCCGCTAATCTAGACAGTCAGGAAGTTTTGGAGTGGGTGGGAACCTACACAGATATGGAACCGATCAAACAAACTAAAGCCGAACCCCAAGCAGAACAAGAGTTTTGGCCGCATCAAGCGCGATCGGAAGCTAACTTCAAAGCTGAAAAATTGTGCGAAGCCCGGACGGTAATAGAGGCTGGGCGAGATTTGCAGGTGATAGAGCGGTTTACAAATATATTGAGCCAGCGGGCGGGTAGCTTATGCCAGTTGTTGCAAGGCATTGCGGATGCGACTGTAGAGGCGATCGCAGGAGCGGAATTTTGCCTAGTTGCTCTCCTGGAGTCCGATTGCAGCGGTCTCAAACTCAGCGCTGTCGGGGGTACGGAAAACTTTGGTGGGGGCAAAACCCCGCACGTGCAAAACAAGCTGCTGTGGAAAGCATTTGCGACGGGAGAGTCTGTACTGTGGCGGTCGGAGTGCCGCAAAGGCTTGCTGCCGGCGGCGGCTTGTGCAGCGGCGATCGAGTCCGGGCCGAGCGGGCGTTTGGGTGTGCTGGCCATCGGCAACGGGAAGGACAGCGCGGCGATTGACGGGCATACTCAGCAACTGCTGGCGGTGATGGGAAAACAAGCGGCGATGGCAATTAACAACGCACTGGCGATCGAAAAATTAAAAAAGCAGGAACAGCTTTTAGACTTGCAAAACGAGCTGCTAATTCGCCAGCAGGAAGAACTCGAAAATCAGGGGCGACGCATTCAACAGCAAAAATTGCAACTGCTAGAAGCAGCCAAGTTAAAATCGCAATTTTTGGGCATCATGTCCCACGAATTGCGAACTCCCATGAATTCGATTATCGGCTTTTCCCAATTGCTGCTGCGCCAGCACAAACAACTGCTGAGCGCCCAGCAAACAGAAATGGTGGGGCGCATTTTACATAACGGCAAAAACCTGCTACTGCTAATTAACGATATCCTCGACCTCTCCAAAATCGAGAGTGGCCACACAGAATTAAAAATTGAAAAATTTAATTTAGCGCATTTAGTAATGGATGTCGCGCTGGAATTCGGAAATCAAGCCACCGATAAGAACGTGGCATTGTCCGTCAGTGTCTGCTTGCAGGATCAGTTGATAGTTAATGACAAGTTGCGCCTGCGGCAAATTTTGGTGAATCTCGTTTCTAACGCGGTTAAATTCACCCATGAGGGCAGCATCTACATTGAGGTGCGGCAATTAAAGGGCGATCGGCTAATTATCACCGTTCGGGATACAGGAATCGGCATCTGTGAAAAGAATCTTCCCCACATTTTCGACAAGTTCCGCCAAGGCGACCAAACCACAACTCGCCAATATCCAGGCACCGGTTTAGGACTAGCTATTTGTGCTTCTTTAGTCAAGATGATCGACGGTACAATTACTGCCGAAAGTCCACTCAAAAAAGGTTCGATATTTCGGATGGAATTCCCGCGAAAAATTTACCCTAAACAACTCACTTGCTGACTGAAAACCTTTTTATATTTCTCAGAAGAGCCGATTTTAACCGCTCATACAAAAACTTTCGTCCCTCTCTAAGACACGAAAGAATAAATATGAGTAAGAGCCAAAAAAGGTTTTACCTACTAATTATAGCGGTAGGGTGCACCTCGGCGCACCCTACATATAGAGGTTTTGGGTAATTCCTTTATTCTTGAGTCCCTCTCTGCTAGGAGGAGAGTTTGTGTAGGATAGGTTGCAACAGCAGACTCTTACCTACAGACTAGAAGTTTTCCCTACTTCTGCCTGAGTAGCAATTGGTTTAACATCGGTGTAGCCCATATTATTAGCTACGTCGCGCAGCACTGTAATTTGCTGTTCAAACTCAAGACCTTCAATTTGACCCAACACACCATTGACAGCCTCAGTTGCCTCATATCCTTCGGGGATATCGACAATTGTTTCCCCCATACCAATAGCCCAAGCATACCAAACCACCAACTGATTGTTAGCAGTCAAAGCTCCGTAAGCGTGGGAATAGGGCGTGTCGTCGCGGTTAACAATACCGCGCATTATATTCAGTTGTTGGTCATGGGAAAGCTTGTAAAAATCATCCAGCAGCATGGGAGCTAATTGTGGGTCGGCGGCGGCGGGAGCGGCTGGTGTAATTGAATCTCCCATTTTTTCATAAACAAAGTAGAGCAGCGCCAGTTTTTCATCTGTACCCAACCCGTTGATTGTCTGAACGATGTTTTTAGTGTCGTTGGAGAGAGAGTGAGGATTGGTGGCGGCGGGTGAGTTCATAAACAAAATTCCTTAAAAATGCTTCCAGAATATATAAATATCAACATTTGTAAGTGTCCGTCACCATCCCCGAGAGGTAATACGATTTTAGATTTTAAATTTTAGATTTTAGATTAAACAATGGGGAATGGCTTAGTATGTATGGGTTTGGATCTTGTCTAAAGCTGCATTTTTTTCGGAAAGTGGCGTAATGTTAAGGCACCACCCTAGAATATATCATCCTTAAGATAGAAGCGAACGATACATCTGCGGGTAGATAAAAAAGCAGGGAATTCAAGTAATAATTGATACAGTGAATTGTTAAATAAAACTAGCAAGGAGTCGGCTATGTCTGAAATCAATACAGAACCAAATAACATTGAGAGCTTTGACGCTCAGCAGATCACTGAAAGCGCGGAAGCTGGAGAACAAAAGTTGCCGACCGTTGATGTATCAGCAGACTACGAAGCTTCAAAAGAATTCAGCGTTAGTGACATTGATCGCACTGGTGCCGGCGCTCAAGCTGCCGCCGCTGCAACTGCACCTAAATTTCCTATTCCCGCTGCTAAAGATATCGCCAAGCCTGCAGATACAAGTGGCAATCCCGCTGATTTTCGTTCGATGGCTCAGGACATTACGCCTGCAGGTACACCGGGCGAAGTTACAGACGATTTGATGCAGAAAGCGATCGATCTTGGGACTCCTGGCAGTTAATTTAGAAATTCTCGATCCTCGATGCAAAACCTCTGTATTGTAGGGTGCTGATGCCCCGCTTCACCCCTATAATTACCGCGTCAAATCACGTTTTGCATAAGTCCTGAATGGTCAAGTGAGTGCACGATAAGATGCAATACAGTAGGGACACAACAATGTTGTGTCCTTAAATTTTTAATTTTTAGTGTCCCTAATCGCTTAATTTTAAGTCGATCGCCCGACGAATTTTGCCCACAGTGCGATCGCCCAAAATTTCAATTACTAAATCAACGCGATCGCCCTCCAGCATCGACTTAATAAATAACTCTGGATGCAGCGCTTTCCAGAAATATTCGACAAACCGATTAATTTCAGCTTCTGACATTCCCGACTTCCCCGTCGCCATCATTTCCCGTTCCGCCTGATTGCGCCACACTTGAGAAAGGCGATAATCTTGGGGATACAAAACCATCAACCGATCTAATCGGTTCCACAGCGGCAAATAGTTGTGCAGCTTTGCATTCATATCGCGCGCAAACTGACAGTCGCTTTCTGTGGAAATCGGAAACGGTGCAGCCGCCAAGAACTCGTTTAATTTGGCATCAACCACCGGATTCACGCCGACAAACCAACCTTCAAAAAGTACAATATCCGCCCCAGAAATAATTTCGGGTTGACTTCTATCTCCTGCACCTCCATAGGCAGATTTGTCAAACCTGGGAATTTCTATATTTTTATTAATTAAATCGGGTTGGAGGGCATCTAATTTGGGATTGTCAACTGCTGCTAAATTGTGAGTCTGAGAAGCGCGCAACTTGTCTAAAACTGCGATTGCCAAGTCAATATCGTGAGTGCCGGGAGGGCCGCGCCAAATTAAACGCGGGTCGGCTTTTTGGAGTTGTTGGCGATCGGCATAAGTCTTGTAAAGATCGTCTAAAGAAAGGCTGACAGTAGAATATCCCAATTTTCCCAGAATCAGCCTCAAAACTTGGCATAAAGTAGTTTTTCCCGTTCCTTGCACTCCTAAAATTCCTTGAATTAAAGGACGGTTTAAACTTTGTTTTGCAGCCGATAATTGCATTGCCAGCGGCAGCCAAAGATTCCACAAAGTTTCGAGGAAAACAGTTGGCTTTAGGGGGAAAGTATGATGTTCGTCAAGAAGAGAAAAAAATAAATCGGTTTTGCAGCGGACAACATCGGCTACATTGTCGGGAGTAATGCCAAAAGCGCGCGCTCGCACATCATCCGCAAGTTCCCACAAAGCCAGTCGATCGAAGTCGGGAGCGATCGGGCGCTCGCCAGCTTGCCACCGATGTAAAATTTCAACAGGGGTTATAGTCGATCGAGCCATATCCTAAAAACTCTCTATGCGGGGGCGGGTTTTGTACAAATACTATCTGCAAGTGACAAATATTTCATCCTAAACCCGCGCCGATTCAAAAAGTTTTTAAGAACCTAGTTTGAAAGCCTCCACAAATAAATTGTAAGTGATACCAATTTTCAGAGCATTGAGCATATCCACCGAAAAAGAACCTGCTACAGGCCGCAGGCGGGCATAAATCAGCCAGTTGGCGAACTCCGTCAACAACACCAACAGCCCGGCCGCGATAATATCCCACTCAGCAGATTGTCCCGCGATCGTCGAAATAGCTGTTCCCAAAAAAGTGCCGAACAGCAGGCTAATTAACAGGAGCGAAATCCGTCGCCAAGGATTGTTGAGCCAGCCTCGGAAGCGATCGCCCAGAACATCAATTAATCTGTTAATTCGGGTATTCTGCATAAAAGTTATACCATTTGAGATTTGAGATGCGGAATTACTGATAACTATTGGGGTTTGGAGTACGGGCCTATAGTGGTACTCTTTTTTTCAACTGGTATTAAAAGCTATACCGATAAGTAAACAAATGACCCTCCGGACCAACTCCAAATCCTTACCGGAGTCAGTATGTCGCCATCTAAAATCTCAAATTTAACATCTAAGATGGTATTGAGCGATCGCGGACTTATAGCCGAGAACGGTCAATTAATTAAGTGTAACTGTATCTTGTGGCACAGCAGCCCCTGGTTTTACATTAAAAATAGTTAAGACTCATTACCGGTGCAGTCTATCCTGTAAGCCTAAAATTTATGAATCTTAAAATTTACCAGATCGTAATTGGAGTGTCGATCGTCCTAATTACAGGAATGTTTCTAGGACGTTTTGAAATCACTATCTCCAACGGTTCAAATCCTTCCAGCGATTGGCCCTCACAAGCCACCGCATATCCCCCCACACTCCCCGTTTCCCCAGTCGCCACAGCTTCTGCCGACACGACCAGCGAGCCCAAGCCCGACTCAACACCAACCCCCCGAGATGCAGAGGAGGAATTGCTTGCCTCAGTCCCTGTAAATGCTAAAGCCTCCGGCCTTTTGCGCGTCAGCAACCGCAGCGAACACCCAGTGCGAGTGGCCCTGCTGTCGAAACGGCAAGCCAAGGAATCCTATGGAAAACCAGCGCACTGGGATTTTGCGCCGGGGGAAGGCGGTGGCAAGGGACTGATGCTATCGCTGCCGGAGGGCAAGTTACAAGTCAAACGGGGAGACATTCTGGTGGTTTTTGCTCAGGATGGTTCTCGCCGCTACTGGGGGCCTTTTGTCGCCGGGGAGACACCCTCGCCGGCTTGGAACAGCACAGCCGGAGAATGGCAGTTAATTTTGCAGCCGTGAAGGCTTAGCTGCTGGTGCGGAGATTTTGGTCGAGAAAGCCGATTGATCCGGTCTTGTTGAGAAGGGTGTGGCTATGTGAGTTAACCTCACATAGCCGCATCATTATAAAGAAAAGGCTTTCCGGCCTGTTCATGAAAGGCTTGTTGAGAATGGTGCAACATCTGAGTTTAACCAGATTCGATCGAGTTGGGAGTTTCGAGAATGCGAATCTTTCGGTAGACTCTCTAAGCGAGCTAAAATTTTAAATCTAAAATCGCAGGAAGTTTGGGTGAAGGAAGTTATTAAAAGTTTGTCAGAGTTTAGAAATCGCCCGATCGCACCTTTGCTGCTATCGATTTTATGGCTGTGCGCGATCGCCTGGGTAGGTTTCTTGTGGAATCTCGGCAACATCGGTTTAGTTGACGAAACCGAACCGTTGTTTGCCGAAGCCGCCCGTCAAATGACGGTGACAGGAGATTGGATCACTCCTTATTTCAACGGCGAAACGAGGTTTGACAAGCCGCCGTTGATTTACTGGCTGATGGCGGTGGCTTACCGCACTCTGGGCGTTAACGAATGGGCCGTGCGTCTTCCCTCGGCCTTGTGCGCGATCGGTCTGACTTGCCTCGGATTTTATACCCTATCGAAGGAAGAAGGAAGTTCGGCAACGAGAACTGTACGGGATTTAACGGATGTCAGGAAGCAGGAAGAAGTCCGATGGAAGCCGGAAGAAGAAACAGAGAATAACAACTCACAACTCAAAACTCCCCGTCTCCCAATCTTTTTTTCTACTCCTTGGATTGGTGCGGCGCTAATAGCTTTAAATCCCCAAACTATTGCCTGGGGACGGACTGGCGTTTCAGATATGCTATTAGTTAGTTGTATGTGTTCGGCACTGCTCGCATTCTTTCTCGGTTACACTCTAGAAGAACAGAGAGAAAAAGCAGAATTTTCCACTGTTTCCGCTTCCCGATTTCCCAATAAGTGGTATCTGACTTTTTACGTACTAATTGCCTTAGCAATTCTGGCTAAGGGGCCTGTAGGAATTGTCGTTCCAGCGCTGATTGTTGGCAGCTTCGGGCTTTATTTGGGAAATTTTCGCCAACTTTGGCGCGAAATGCGTCCGGTGTCGGGAATCTTAATTATTCTGGCGATCGCCCTGCCTTGGTACATTTTCGTTATTTTAGACAACGGTCAAACTTATATTGACAGTTTTTTCGGCTATCACAATTTCCAGCGTTTTACTGGAGTAGTCAACAAACACTCGGCGCCTTGGTATTTTTACTTTTTTGTAGTGCTAGTTGGTTTTGCACCTTGGTCGATTTATTTGCCGGTGGCGATCGCCCGCACCCGTTTTTGGCAGCGCAGTTACTGGCGCCGTCAACCGCGATCGGCTCAGTTGAGTTTATTTGCTTTATTTTGGTTCGGCTGCATCTTTGGTTTTTTTACGATCGCCGTGACCAAATTGCCGAGTTATGTATTGCCTTTAATCCCCGCCGCTGCGATTTTGGTAACGCTACTGTGGAGCGATATTATTGCAGGCAACGAACCTGAAAACAGGCGGGGAAATTTAGAAAAAAAACCTAATTCTTTACCGCGAGGGCTGTTAGTTACATACATTTTTAATGTCATATTTTTATTAATTGTAGCCGGAGCAACTTTCTACAGCTACAACTGGTTGGGAGATGACCCGGCTATGCCCAATTTTCCCCAAGCAATTCAGCAGTCGGGATTGCTGATTGTAGGCGGTGCGATTTGGATAACTACAGCGGTGGCGATCGCACTTTTACTTTGGCAGCGGCAACAACGCTGGATTTTGGTTGCTAACTTCATCGGGTTAGTAGCATTTATCATCTTTGGTCTTACTCCCGCCTACAAAGTGGTCGATATCAACCGCCAGTTACCTCTGAGACAGTTAGCACAGGTTGCCGTTCAACAAAAACTGCCTGGGGAAGAGTTTATTATGGTTGGTTTCTGGAAACCAAGTCTGGTTTTTTATAGCCAAGAGCCGGTGACTTACTACCGAGCTGTCAGAAGGGCGATCGACTACATTAAGGAATCTAAAACCCCAACTTCTCCCTCTATTTTGTTGCTGGGATATCCAGAGAAATTTGTGGAATTAGGATTGCAACCAAATCAATATCAAGTGTTGGACAGTCGGGGTGCTTACCAACTCGCCAGGGTTCCGAGAACAGCATTTCGCTAGTGTCTATAGTGTTATTTAATACTTGTTGGTTAAACAAGCTAGAAAAATGATTACAACTAAGAATCTTCAACTACTTGCCGTCCAAAGGATTCACGTAGAAGCTTTCTTACGAAGTAAAAGCGAGCTTGCAGCAATTTTAAATGTCATAGTGCCTAATAGCTGGCCTCTTTTCCCAGAAGCATTTTCCCTCCCGGCTGACGAAGCTTGCGAATTTAATCCGCCTCCAACTGACTGGCACAGCTACTTCTTTATCCATCCAAAAAATCAAGTGCTGGTTGGCAACGGAGGTTTCACAGGCTCACCTGATGAGTCGGGGACTATAGAGATAGGTTATGAAATTGCTTCCGAATATTGGAATCGCGGATTTGCAACTGAGGTGGCACAGGGAATGATTGATTATGCTTTCGCTCACGAGGAGGTGAAAGCCGTCATCGCTCACACTTTAGCTGAAAAAAATGCCTCCAATAGCGTGTTGCAAAAAGTGGGAATGAAGTTCATTGCAGAGGTGGACGATCCTGAAGAAGGCAAGATATGGCGATGGCAAATAAGCAGGGATGAATATCATCCGACTTGAACTGTAAAGCCGTTTGGCTGTTTAAGCCACTGGTTTTGGCGGTAATTTGAAGGCTCTCGGTTGGAGCATTAAATCTGCCAGATTGCATAAAATCTATAATCTAGTCACTACCTAAAACCCGAAGCTGGGAGCCTACAATGGTTTCAATTCTCAACAAACCCTACTCATTAATCCATGAGATTTGCATTGAAAAAGTCGAGGGGTGGAAGTTGTTCAAATTTAGTGAACCGCTGCAACAGCGGATGGAAGAATTGTTAGAGAAGAAGAAGGCAGATCAACTAATGGCCGAAGAGGTATGGGAACTCGACGCTATGGGGGAATTAGATCGTATCTTTACCCACATCAATGCAATGATGGTGGCTGAAGATGTCAATCAGTGATCCGACGATATAGAACGTTTGGGTTAGCCACGCCCTTCAATGTATCCCTTAACAAGTTGGGTAAAAGCTAATACCTCAAGCATTAAGTAAGTGAATGAATTAGCTATTAAAAATGATTTATTAACTTTGTATTTTTCAATTATTTTTAGTCCCCAAATCCCTATTAATAATTCTAGGTAAACGGAAAAGAAAAACATAGGAATGAGTGTAATCATAATTTCCAACGGCAGAAATGGAAAAGAACCAGGCTGTACAGGCACGGTTGTGTGGAAGACGATATGTCCAATAAACGCCCCAATACATAGGATAATAAAACCTCCCCCTATCGTCGATATGATATTTGTTATAAAAGCAATAAAAATTGCTTTTAGGATACTCAGATTGAGTAGTTTTTTGTGAATATAAGCTTCTATCGCGATAATGGGAATTAGCAAAACAATTTGATAGACAACACTCTGACTGAATAGTGGAATTCCGGCATTGGCGAGATATAGAGATGTATTTAAGTGCATAAAAAAGCTAGTAGAAAACATAGAAGTGGGTCTCCTGTAGTTATTAATGATGATAATTAGCCTGCCATTTGTTGAGCCTAGCCTCAAGTTGTCTGAAACAATGGAGAATGGATAGGATGCCATTTTAGTGTAAAAGTATGGTAGCCATGACTGAGTTACTCGAACGTGTGTTAGCGGAGCCCTCGAAGAGGATCGCCAAGTTGAAAACATTGTCTGCCAGCGAGCAAGATGCCCTCGCTTCAATGATTCTGGAAGAACTTGAAGACGATAGGCGCTGGGATCAAGTATTCTCCTGTCCCCCAGATGCTCTTGCTAAACTCGCAGTGACCGCAATGGCTGAGTATCATGCAGGCAAAACCGAAAAACTCGATCCAGAAACATTGTGAATTCAAGCACTACAACCGAGTTCCGTTTAATGAAGCTCAAGATCAGTTGCAGCAGTCGATCGCTCCCATGAGTCAGTCACTTCAACCGATCGCGATCGCAGGACAAACTAGCAATGCAGTGTTATTATCTGAATCTGACTCCGCATCTGTTAAGGAAACACTGTATCTTTTCTCAGTGCCGGGAATGCGGGAATCGATTCGGGAAGGAATGGCAACGCCGATCGAGGATTGCGATCGCTCTTTGGAGTGGTGAGGAGATCCCACTAGACGTGCAATAATCAGCCATATTCTCTGGTACGCGATCGCCTGAACCTATGGATGCGCTAATCGGCAAAACTTTACAGGGTGGAAAGTACACCCTCGAACAAGAATTGGGCCGCGGCGGCTTTGGAATAACTTTCAGGGCAAATCACCGCTATTTAGGACAGCCTGTAGTCATAAAAACCCTCAACGAATCTCTGCGGCAGCAACCCAATTTTGCTGAGTTCGATCGCAAGTTTCAAGACGAAGCGAGGCGGTTGGCTTCCTGCGTTCATCCGAATATTGTCCGCGTTAGCGATTTCTTTGTCGAAGACGGGCAGCCTTACATGGTGATGGACTACATAGCCGGTCAGAATTTGGGCGATGTAGTCGGTTCAAATAATCCGCTGCCAGAAAATCTTGCAATTCTCTACATCACTCAAATTGGCGCTGCTTTAAAAGTAGTTCATCAAAAGGGTTTGCTGCACCGAGATGTCAAGCCGCAAAACATTCTTTTGCGCCAAGGTACTCAGGAAGTCGTGCTGATTGATTTTGGCATTGCCCGCGAGTTTACTCCTGGTACAACCCAAAGTCACACTAATATGGTGTCCGACGGCTACGCGCCGCCAGAACAGTATTTTGCCCAAGGAAAATATACGCCCGCCACAGATGTTTACGGTATGGCGGCGACGCTTTATACTCTGCTGACAGCACAGGTGCCCGTGGCTGCAATTTTGCGTACCAGCCAGCCGATGCCTTCGCCCCGCGACTTGCAGCCTCAGCTAAGTACGACAGTCAGCCAAGCGGTGATGCGGGGGATGACGGTAGAAGCTCAAAATCGCCCTGCTAGCGTCGATGAGTGGCTGTCGCTGCTGCATGGGCAGGGGGGTGCAGCGTCGCCGAGCACTGGGCCGACGGTGGCGGTGATTCCGGGACACGGGCCTCAGTCGCCTGCGGGTTCCAGAACAGCTCCTGCTGTGGTGTCTTCTGGGCAAGGCAGCCGCAAGGTTTGGTGGATTTTGGGGTTCGTGGCGATCGCACTTATTGTTGCAGGTTTGGTCGGGATTGCTAGGGTTTTCCTCAACCGGCCGTCTTCGGAACCCGCACCTGTGGCCCAGGACGATCGCACTTCGGTACCTGCTGATCCAGACGCGCGATCGAGCACCGCACCAATTCCCGCGCTGACACCAACGCCAGCACCCACTCCCAGAGAAACTCCGCCGCCTGCTGCTGAAACTCCAGCGCCTGCTGCTGAAACTCCAGCGCCTGCTGCTGAAACTCCAACACCAGCCCCAGCGCCAACACCAGCGCCTTCTCCGGAGGCTGTCGAACCCACACCAACGGAAAAACTGGTTGACAAAGAGTTGCCGCCAGATCGATCGCCCGCACCTAGCGAACAACCGGGAACCAATTATCAGAAGACTCCCACAATCCCAGGGTATGCGGTTGGTACGCCGGAAAGTCAGATTTTATCCGAATTGGGAGAACCGACTGACTCTCAAGCGCGGGGCTATTGGCCAAATACTCGCACCGCACTTTACGAAATATTGCCAAATCGGATTACTCTCGGCTACATATACGATCGCGATTCGGGCGAGCTAGTACAAACAGAGGGTTCTTTTGCCCAGTCTGTGGACGATTTGGTAGTACGAACCGCCTTAAACGGGATGGTGGGCGGCGCCAGCCGGGAGATTTTGCAAGGCTTGGGCGACGTGCAGCAGCGCCGGAGTAATCGGTTTACGTTTAAGAAGGGTTCGCTGGAAGGGATGATCGAACGCAACGAGCGCGATCGGATTTACATCGGCGTCTGGGACGAAAATTTGCATTAAACTTGGCAGGGCTGACATTTTGCACCCTTGTCAATAAACCTGGGCGGGCTCTTCGGCCCACCCCACAGGAAAAATCAACTCTTGTGGAACAAGCCCGAAAGCCTGTTCAAGAAAATGGTGCACGATGTAAATATTCCCGACTCAGCTTTGTGCCAAAATCGAAAATCCAAAATCTAAAATCGGTTGACTTGACGCAACACGAAATATTGTCTATCATAAAAGAACACACGAGGGGCTGTAATGGTTTCGACAGGGTGGCGAAAGCTGCTCCGTGATGCAGGTCGAGAGGGAGTCTACTCTCGTTAATATCGGCTCAAAAAAAATAGTAAATGCGAACAACATCGTTCCTTTCGCTCGCAAAGCCGTAGCTGTAGCCTAAAAACTTCTTGAGCTTGGTTTAGAGTGTATGCCACCTCACTCCGTTAAAGGTAGCATAACAACCCCCAACGGATGCCCTGGCTAAACGTTTCTAGTCGGCTAGCTAGGAAAGCAATCACTAGAAAATCCCCCCATTTGGGATAAAAATGGTTCCCGCCCCGAGGATTAGAGGGGATAAACCTGTGAACGATCGGAAGGTAAATACCCGCTTTGGACGGCAGTTCGATTCTGCCCAGTTCCATAAAAGAAGAAGTAGCGTAAAATCAATGGTTTAAGCCATTTGAAAGTTACTTTAAAGCATTAAAAGGGCCCAGAGTTAACTCTGAGCCCTTTTGTTTGGCCTAAATCTGGCTTATAGCTGAGTCTAGATCCCCCTCGCATCCCAGGGCTGTTTCATTCTCAGGAAAATCATGGTTTTGTAGGGGTAGTCCCCCCGTGCCTACCCCGCTACCGACGATCGAAGGGGCGTTTCAGGCATCGGGGCAACGACGGGGGTTTACCCCGGAGCGAGAATGAAACAGCCCTGCCTCGCATCCCCATAATTAATTAAAGGGAGTCGGGGGGATCGAGGTTTGAGACACGAGAGTGCATAAATCCAGATTGATTTCTTACTCAAAATCGATCGGGCACTCAACAGTCAACCATCAACCATAAGTTACCCACCCATTAGCTACGCTGCGGGCTCATATAATTAGAACTTCACCCTGTCTGTGCGTTCTTGGAGCCTGTCGGGCGATATACTATTAGGCGGTAAAGCATTAAAAATCTTTACAAAGACCCCGATTTCTAAGCCTACTCCTACAAAGGACGGGTGAAAAATTATATGCTGATCGCTCAAAAGCTGGACAAATGAACCCAGGAATTGACTTACAAGGAAGTTTCGTAGAAGCCCTCATGAATTTGGGCTTACCGGCGGACATCGCCCAAGTGCTTTGGCTACCGCTGCCAATGTTGCTGATGATTGTCGCTGCCGTTTTCGGGGTACTCACTAGCGTCTGGCTAGAACGGAAAATTTCCGCCGCCGCTCAACAGCGGGTAGGCCCGGAATTCATCGGCCCTCTGGGAGTTTTAGCACCCGTTGCTGATGGTCTGAAGTTGGTATTCAAAGAAGACATCGTACCGGCCAAAGCTGACGCGCTGCTATTTACCCTAGGCCCGGTAATTGTGGTGATTCCAGTTTTTCTCTCCTACTTAATCGTGCCCTTCGGAGAGCATATGCTGATCGCCGATATGGGGACGGCGATATTTCTGTGGATTGCCCTGTCTAGTATTCAGCCGATCGGCTTGCTGATGTCCGGCTATGCTTCTAACAACAAATACGCCCTCCTCGGAGGACTCAGAGCCGCAGCTCAATCCCTCAGCTACGAAATTCCCCTAGCTTTGGCAGTATTGGCAGTTGTGATGATGTCCAACAGCCTCAGTACGATCGACATCGTACAGCAGCAAGCCGGCTACGGCATTCTTGGTTGGAATATCTGGCGGCAACCAGCAGGTTTCCTGATTTTCTGGATCGCAGCACTAGCAGAATGCGAACGGTTGCCCTTTGACCTCCCGGAAGCAGAAGAAGAATTGGTAGCAGGATATCAGACTGAGTATACAGGCATGAAATTTGCCTTGTACTATATCGCTTCCTACGTTAACCTCGTCCTTTCTTGCCTGCTAGTAGCAGTTTTGTACCTCGGCGGCTGGGAATGCCCGATTCCTGTCGGAGTGCTGACAAATGCCCTGGGATTGAGCGAGACGACTCCTTGGTTACAGGTAATTACTGGCTTGCTGGGCATTACAATGACCATGTTGAAAGCCTACTTTTTCCTATTTCTGGCAGTTCTGCTCCGCTGGACTCTGCCGCGAGTTCGGATCGACCAATTGCTAGATTTGGGATGGAAGTTTTTACTTCCCGTTGCTCTAGTTAATTTGCTATTGACCGCAGCTTTGAAACTTGCCTTTCCCTTTGCTTTTGGCGGTTAATTAATAATAGGTAAAAGGCAATAGCTAAACAAAAATAGCTGTTAACCAATTACCTATTATTAATTATCAATTACCAAAAACTCAAGTACAGAGAGAGAACACCATGCTAAAATTCCTCAATCAAGTAGGCGAATACGCCAAAGAGACTCTTCAAGCTGCTAAGTATATCGGTCAAGGGCTATCTGTTACTTTTGACCACATGAGACGCCGGCCGATTACGGTGCAGTATCCTTACGAGAAACTAATTCCTTCGGAACGTTTCCGGGGTCGAATTCACTTTGAATTTGACAAGTGCATCTCCTGCGAAGTCTGCGTTCGGGTGTGTCCGATCAATTTGCCTGTAGTGGATTGGGAATTTAACAAAGAAACTAAGAAGAAGCAACTCAAGCACTACAGTATCGATTTCGGAGTGTGTATCTTCTGCGGCAACTGCGTAGAATATTGTCCGACTAATTGTTTGTCGATGACAGAAGAGTATGAGTTGGCCACCTACGAACGTCACGAATTGAATTTTGACAACGTGGCCCTCGGACGTTTACCCTACAAGGTTACAGACGATCCGATGGTGACACCGATGCGGGAATTCGCTTATTTGCCGAAAGGTGCGATCGACCCCCATGAAGTTTCCTACACCGATCGCCGCGCCGGTCTGCGTCCAGAGGAAATTATCGAAAAGTAAGGAAGTAGTCATTAGTTAGTATAGCCATCCTAAATCATTTGTGAATTTCTTACTCCCTCCCCTTGATAAGGGGAGGGCTGGGGTGGGGTCAAAAATTTACAACTCCTGCAAGGATTGCTATAGTCATCAGTCATTAGTGAAACAACCAATTATTAATGACTACTAACTAATGAGTAAAAACGAACAATAGAAAACTAATAATTGAGGATAAAAAATTGTGAATCTAGCTGAAGGGGTTCAAATTGTTTCATTTGGCATACTGTCGGTAATGATGATTGCAGGATCACTAGGAGTAGTGCTGTTCTCCAATATCGTTTACTCAGCATTTTTGTTGTGCGGCGTATTTACCAGCATTGCCGGTTTGTACCTGTTGCTGAATGCCGACTTTGTAGCAGCAGCGCAGGTATTGATTTATGTTGGTGCTGTTAACGTCTTGATTTTGTTTGCCATCATGCTAGTAAACAAGCGAGAAGACTTCCGCACAATTCCCAACGCTTGGGTGCGTCAAGTAGCAACTGCGCTGGTTTGTGCTGGTTTATTTGCGCTTTTGGGTACGATGGTGGTGTCTACTCCTTGGGCTATTGTCGCGACGACAGGATCACCGGCAGAAAGTTCGATCGTCACAATCGCTAAACATTTCTTCACCGACTTTTTGCTGCCTTTCGAGTTAGCATCAGTGTTTTTGTTGATGGCAATGGTAGGGGCAATTGTGTTGGCGCGCCGTGATTTTTTCCCGGATGAACTGTCAAAGAAGCTATCCGAAACACCTGCTTTGAGTTTGCCGGAAAGACCTCGCGAATTAGTTTCTGCCGGAGATGTGTCTTCGCCAGAATCTAAGTAATATTATGGTGCGCTAAGCGCACCATAGTGTTAGTTTTGTAGTAACTTTAGATTGAGACAAAATCGCAAAATTTATGCAACTGCAACTCCAGTATTTCCTGTTATTAGCCGCCGCTCTTTTCTGTATTGGTATTTACGGTTTGATTACCAGCAGAAATGCAGTGCGCGTGTTGATGTCGATCGAGTTGATGCTGAATGCTGTCAATCTCAATTTGATGGGTTTCTCCAATTATCTCGACCCTGTACAAATTAAGGGCCAAGTATTTACCGTGTTTGTAGTTACGGTAGCGGCGGCTGAGGCTGCCGTAGGTTTGGCAATTGTTTTGGCGATTTATCGCAACCGCAATACCGTAGACATGGAAGAATTTAACTTGCTGAAGTGGTAATTAGTCAGTTGGCAGTTGGCAGTTGGTAGTTGATTGTTGATGGTTGATTGTTGACAACTGACAACTGACAACTGACAACTGACAACTGCCAACTGACTAATAACTAATGACTTCTAGTAATTTCTAGAGTAATTCTGCCACCAAAATCAGGGATGGGTGCAGCAGGTTTCGAGAGTTGTAGTTTAACTTTTTCGACTAACGGTAGTTCTAAAAGCGCTTGAGCAATAGTATCTGCTAGGCGTTCGATTAATAAAAATTTCGACTCTTGGACTAGCTTTTGAATCAGAGTAATTGCGCTGCGGTAATCAAGAGTATGTTGAATATCATCACTTTTTCCAGCTTGCGATAAATCCAGCCATAGAGTAACATCCACTTCAAACCACTGCCCCAAAACTTGCTCTTCCGGCAGATAGCCCGTATATCCGTAACAGCGAATTCCTGTAAGTTGAATAGAATCCATTTTGCAATAAACTAAAAGTGCGTTGTCTATACCACTTTGTATTAAACCAGATAAAGTTCTTTTTATCTTCCGTCTCTTTTTTTGCCCTTTTCTTTCTCCCTCTGCGCTCTTTGCGCCCTCTGCGGTTCAATCACTCTTATTCTATCTTAGATTTTATAACTCTTCTCCTTTCTCCAACTTGTCCAGTAAATCCTCAGCAACTTCATACCATTTCCTCCTAATTTCAGCATCTTCTGGCTTTTCTGTCAAGCTGCGCCCTTGTAATTCTGGATATTTATTGTAATATAATTTATCCACTTTTTGATAGAATATATCTTGATTAATGTTGAGATTTTTGCGTCGTTTACCAATCTTTTCTTGACGAATTATTTCGGCTTCCTCTAAGGATGTATCGGAAGGTTGCTGGCGCGAAGAAAATTTAGGTAAATCCGGCAACTTTGGCAATGTGAAACCAGATTTGACTACACTAAAAGCTAAAATTCCGGGGACCAAAATCACACTTAAACTCCCTAGGGTTTTCCAAGGAATTAACTTGAATGTGGGGTTGTTATTAACAATTTGAGGATTTTGGTGAACAGGGGTATGATTGCTGGTAGCAGTTTGAGTGGTGTTTTTGAAAGGGCGGCCGACAAAGTTCATTGTCACCATTTGGGAAATTATACTGCCAATGTGAGATAGTTTTGGATCTTTCAGTGCTTCGCGGACTGCTTTTGCAGATTGGTAGCGATCGCCCGGTTGTTCTGCTAGCATCTTATCCAACACCGTAGCGAGATTTTGACTGACTGTGACGTGCGATCGCCAATCCCAAGTTTTATTATTGATATCGTACAATTTTTGAGGCTTTTTGCCGCTTAGCAGTACCAAAGCCGTGACGGCTAAAGCGTACAAATCGCTAGCAGCAGACACTTTCCCCAGTCGCATTTGTTCGGCTGGCGAATAACCCTGTTTGCCGATCGTCGTATCCGATTGTCCGTTAAACTGAAGTACGGCATTTGCTGCGATTTGCTTAACCGAACCGAAATCAATTAAAAATGGTAGTTTGTCAGCATCATGCTGAATGATATTATCCGGGGAAATATCGCGGTGAATTAAATTTTTCGAGTGGATGTATTCTAAAACTGGTAAAAGCTGAAATAGCAGTTGAGTAACTTCGGCTTCGCTAAAATTTTTACCTTGCTGCTGGCACGATATCAATAGTTCTTCGTAAGTTTGACCCTTGATATAATCTTGCACTAAAAATAAAGATGGATTCCCGCCCAAATCCGTTCGCAGGAGTTCTCGAAACCTTGGAATTTGCGGGTGTTGGAGGTGGTAAAGCATACTCGCTTCGCGATCGAACAATTCGGCCGCTTTCGGGCTGTGAACCACCGGAGAAAACTCTTTGAGCACGCAATGTTCGTTGTAGCGGTTGATATCTTCGGCGAGATAAGTGCGGCCGAAACCGCCTCGGCCCAATTCGCGGAGGATGCGGTAGCGTTTTTCGAGAGTCGAACCTGGGGTGAGGAGAGATGAGTTAGACATAAACCACGGCAAATTGTTGATTTGGGGAGTCGCCGAGCACAGTATAGCTTATTGTAGCTAAGTTTGTTTGAATGGGATAGAAGGAAGGGCGATCGCCCCAGCAATATCAATCCTCTACTCAATAGCTTTACCGATCATTTTATGATGTACACTCTCCCTCATCATTATCAAAAAAACGACTAAACTAAGCGCTATTTCTGGACTAGCTTTTAACTAGAATTGCTTCTCATCCTGATGCTGTCGTCAAATCGAGGTGAAGTCAACTGGCTGTGCATATTCTGCACAATTGTTTCCCAGTAGGTGATTCAGCTTTTGGGGAGATGTCTGATGTTTCTGCTCCCAATGACAACTTGAGTAATTTTACTGAATTCTGTCTGCTCTGGAAATAGCGATCGCCTCTAGGGGCAGTTATACAAAATATAAATGTCGGTCAATGCGTAAGTCCTAGAAGTAAGATACTGGGGAGCGGTCTTTTCTGAAAGTTAGAAACAATTCTATACATAAATTTGTAAAAAAATGTATTACATGGTTTTAAAGAATAGAATATTTACCAAAGGAAGGACTCTTCCGTAGAGAAGAGCATAGAAGAGTTATAAAACTAGAGTATTGTGTAGGAATTTTAATTAATGTAATGTAATAAAAATGACATGGATTAGCATCTTCGTTCAACTATAATACGTATTGCTAGGCCAAAGACAGCGTAATATTGATATTAACCAAGTACCTGGGCAAATTCTAAAAAAGCCTCAGCCAGTTAGTGGATGACTGCAACTCCCAAAGTTCCGTTAGGTCGGCTCTTGTTTCCAGCTTTTCTCCTAAATATTTTTGCGGGTGTAGGAATAAAGGGGTATGTCTCTTTACAGAATGGACAAATAGCTACTCAATAAATTGTCAAACTCCGCCATGAGGCTAGAATTCAGATTGAAAATTATCCTCATAGCCATTTAAAAATCAATCATTTATCCATTACTTATTAGATTATGAACAAACACCTACACCAGCGCCTCACAGAACCCATAAATTTAATTGCGTTGTTGTTGATTTTTGTATTTCCTTTTGCTCTGGTAGTTTATCAATTAATTGCTGAAATTGATAGCAAAATTGAATTTGCTCAAAAAGAAAAACTCGGTTTGGCTTATAACTATCCTTTGAAAAAATTGCTTGTCGCTGTTATTGAACAGCGCACGCAAGTTAATCAATATTTAAATGGGTATAAGTCTTTAGCACCTGCGATCGCCACGGCAACAGAAAAGATCGAAACGGCAATCCAAAACCTCAATGCAGTGGAAAAACAGCTATCGCCCCAATTTAAAACTAGCCCGCAATGGCTAACGATCAAAACTTCCATTAATGGCAACTGGCAGCGATTAAAAAAGCAAAATTTTAACTTATCTCCTACCCAAAGCTGGCAAGCACATACAACCCTTGTTAACGATATTCTCGATTTAATTACGTACATCGGAGATGTTTCTAATCTCATTCTCGATCCATCTTTAGACAGTTATTATT
The DNA here is from genome assembly GCF_036700645.1 of Microcoleus sp. S36b_A4. NCBI lineage: Bacteria > Bacillati > Cyanobacteriota > Cyanophyceae > Oscillatoriales > Microcoleaceae > Microcoleus > Microcoleus sp. S36b_A4. Next base: position 84,200 of record NZ_JAUBPI010000006.1, read on the forward strand.
TAATGAATACCGTTGTCACGCAGCTACCATTAACAATAGAGAATACGGCTCAAGCTAAAGATATCGGTGCAAAGATCGCCGCTCAACACGCTAAACAAAAAATTGCCGACAGCGATCGAGCAAAACTTTTGATTATTCGGAGTTTAATTGCACCGCCTATAAAAGCAGTGGAAAGAGGCTTGCAAATTTCTGCTAATGCTAATCCGCAAATTCAGCGGCAGCTATCCACGAGTATGCGCGAAAATTTCAAGGATATCAAAATATTTATTGACTTACTCGACAAAGATATCATTAATGCCAACAGCATCAACTTACAGCCATTCGTATATATAGCTACAGCCGAAACTGCCCTCGAGTCCCAATTAAAACTTTACGATACAGCTTTTCCACTTTTAGATCGTTTATTGGAACAGCGACTGAATCAGTTAATGGGTAGAAAATATCAAATCATCGGGTTTGCACTGCTAGTATTAGCGGTAGTGACTTACATTTTTATGGCTTTTGTCAGCAACCGCAAAAAGCGGCAGCAATTTGAAAAAAAATTGCAAGCTGCTGAAGCCAAATATCGCAGCATTTTTAACAATTCAATTAACGGAATTTTCCAAATTACGCCAGCCGACGAATATCTTAGCGCTAATCCAGCCTTGGCTGAAATTTATGGTTACAATTCTCCTGGCGAATTCATTAGCAAATTAACCAATATTAACCAACAACTTTATATAGATCCCAACCGCCGAGAAGAATTCGTAAAAATTATAGGCGATCGCGGCAGTGTTGCCGATTTTGAATCTCAAGTTTATCGCCGCGACGGTAGTATTATTTGGATTTCAGAAAATGCTCGCGCTATGTGTGATGAAAATGGCAATATTCTCTACTACGAAGGTACAGTAGAAGACATTACCGAATACAAACGTGCCGAACAAGAAATTTATGCAGCTAAAGAAGCCGCCGAAAATGCCAACCGCGCCAAAAGCGAGTTTCTGGCTAACATGAGTCACGAACTGCGAACCCCACTCAACGGGATCTTAGGCTATGCCCAAATCCTCAAGCGTTCTGTAAAACTAGGAGAACACGAACAAAATAGCATTGAAATTATCTACCAGTGCGGTTCTCACCTGCTAACTTTGATTAACGATATTCTCGATTTGTCTAAAATAGAAGCTCAGAAAATGGAACTCTACCCTACAGAATTTCATTTTCCCGCTTTTCTACAGGCAGTTGCCGAAATTTGTCGCATTCGCGCCGAACAAAAAAGTCTCAAATTTAGCTACCAACCCGATCCCGATTTACCCATTGCCATTCACGCCGACGAAAAACGCTTGCGACAAGCATTAATTAACCTTATTGGTAACGCCATCAAATTTACCAAAATAGGAGACATAAGTTTTAGTGTCAGTTTAATTGAAAAAAATATTAATTTTTCCCATCAAACTTGCTGTAAAATTCGCTTCAGTGTCAAAGATACAGGAGTAGGAATTAAACCAGAAGAAATTGCCAAAATATTTTTACCTTTTGAACAAGTTGGATCTAGAAAAAATCAAGCAGAAGGAACGGGATTAGGACTGGCAATCACTCAAAAAATTATTCAATTAATGGGTAGTACCATTCAAGTCACCAGTCAATTACAAATGGGCAGTATTTTTGGGTTTGATTTAGAGCTATTAGAAGCCACAGAATGGGTTAATACAAGTTCTCAAACTGACAAAGGTAAAATTATTGGATTTAAAGGAAATTCCCAAAAACTTCTTGTGATTGACGATCGTTGGGAAAATCGATCGGTCATTGTTAATTTACTGACTCCTCTAGGATTTGAAGTAATAGAAGCGACTAACGGTAAACAAGGATTGAACATAGCAACTCATGCTAAACCAGATTTAGTGATTACAGATTTAGTTATGCCAGAAATGGATGGATTTCAATTGATGGAATACTGGAAAACAAGCTTAGAATTAAAAGATATTAAAATAATTGTTTCTTCGGCAAGTGTTTTTGAAACAGACCAAAATCAAAGCTTACAAGCTGGAGCAGTTGATTTTTTAGCCAAACCAGTTCAAGCTGAAGAACTTTTAGAAAAGTTAGAACTTCATTTACAAATAGAGTGGATTTATGAAGCTGCATCATTGATGCCTTCACGAAGGAAACCCAATTACGATAAAATTGTTCCTCCTCCTCCAGAAGCATTAGATAAACTGTTTAATTTGGCTTTGCGAGGTAATTTGAAAGAGATTATAAAACAGACAGAAACTCTTGAAAAAACCGATCTAAAATATATGTCATTTGCGTCAAAATTGCGGCAGTTAGCTAAAGAGTTTCAAGAGAAAAAAATCTTGGAAATGCTCACTGAATACAAGGAAATAAATTTATGAAAAATTCAATGTCTTACTCAAATACAATTTTGGTAGTGGATGATGTCCCTGCTAATTTAGGAATCTTAGCAGATTTCCTCAGTGAAGCTAGTTTTGAGGTTTTAGTAGCTCAAGATGGAGAAAGTGCGATTCAAAAAATAAATTATGTGATTCCCGACCTAATTTTATTAGATATAATGATGCCCGGAATAGACGGATTTGAAACTTATAAACGCTTGAAAGAAAACCCTTTATGGAGTCAAATTCCTGTAATTTTTATTACAGCTCTTTCTGAAACAGATAATGTTGTCAAAGGTTTATCTTTAGGAGCCGTAGATTATATTATTAAACCTTTTCAAAAAGAAGAGGTTTTAGCGAGAATTAAAACACATTTAGATTTGCGGCATTTAACTACAACTATTGAAGTTAAAAATCAGCATTTATTGCAAGAAATTGCGGAACACGCCAAGGCTCGTGCAGACTTAAAACAGCTAAATCAAGAATTGGAAATACGAGTCAAAGAACGAACAGCAGAACTGTCTCAAACGCTGCAACACTTGTACAGAAGTCAAGCTCAATTGGAGCATAATGCCTTCCATGACTCCTTAACAGGTTTGCCAAATCGAGACTGGTTGATTAAGAAGTTGCATGCGTTAATTGCAGCAAATACAAGTTATTCTGTTTTGTTTGTTGACTTAGATCGGTTTAAAATTATAAATGATAGCCTAGGACATTTAGCAGGAGACGAGCTACTAAAGTGCGTAGCCAAGCGGATGCAAGGGTGTTTAAAACCTTGCCAAATATCAACGCGAATGGGTGGGGATGAATTTGTTATTTTACTAGAAACAGAAACCGGAACTTTAGTCGCTCAAAAATTATTAGAACAGTTTAAGTTACCCTTTAATTTTAATCAATATGAAGCTATCGTAGAAGCGAGTATTGGTATAACTTCTAGTGCAATAAATTATCAACACCCGATGGATATCCTTAGAGATGTGGATATTGCGATGTATCGAGCCAAAAAGCAGGGAAGTGGTAACTATCAGGTTTTCGATCCGCAGATGCAAGCGGATGCGATCGCACGCCTCGAACTGGAGCAAGACTTGCGAAAAGCGATCTCTCAACAAGAATTTTGCTTGTACTATCAACCTATTGTTTCCCTCATTACTGGAGAAATTAAAGGTTTTGAAGCTTTAATCCGCTGGAATCATCCCAAAGGCATGATTTCACCCGATCAATTTATCCCTGTTGCTGAAGAAACAGGATTAATTAATCCTTTAGGTTGGTGGATTTTACGGGAAGCTTGCAGCCAGTTAAGACGTTGGCAAGAGGAATTGCCTGACCTGCCTTTGAAAATGAACGTTAACTTTTCTCCCATTCAATTCCAGCAAGTTAATTTATTTGAACAAATTGCAGAAATATTACAACAAACTGGTATAAATAAAAACACTTTAAATATAGAAATTACTGAAAGTTGTCTATTAAAAACAACAAATTTAAACTTTGAATTTTTAAAAGCTATGGGTGTTGGTATATGTATCGATGATTTTTGTACTGGCTACTCTTCATTAAGTTTACTCAAAGAGCTGCCAATTGATACTTTAAAAATCGATCGTTCTTTTTTGCAAAACCTGGCTCTAAATCCCAACGATACAAGTTTAATTCAAACAATTATATTATTAGGTAAAAATTTAAATATGGAAATTGTTGCTGAAGGATTGGAAACTCAACAACAAATAGAAATTATTCGAGAACTAGGATGTATTTTCGGACAAGGTTACTTTTTTTCTCGCCCCTTAGATAGTCATAACGCCACGCGGTTTCTAGGCTTATAATTGAAATAATATCGCGTTATTTTCAATCATCAATTTTATTTTTGTTATCGGCTTTGTAATCGTTGATAAATAACCGTAATTGTTTTTCCTGAAAGCTTGCAGCCAATTCACCTACCCGTTCGGCAAAGGGAATATATTTTGCATCCAATTTTTTTAACTGTTCAATTTGTTTAGTCACTGCTTTTAAATTACCTCTCATAACCAAATCGTATAAAATGACCAGTTCTTCATCTGGGGGAGGTACTAACGAAGAAGCTGAATCTAATTGTACGGATTGATTGACATTTTGATTGAGGTGAGGTAATTCTTGATATACCCAAGATATCCCTAAATGCTTTTGTAGCAATGCAAATAACTCAGCCGCCTGTAGGGGTTTGGGTAAAAAAGCATTTGCGCCCATATCTAAACTCTTATGCTGGTCAGCTTCAAACACGCTAGCTGAAGAAACGATAATCACTAAATCTTTAAACTTAGGTTGAGACCGGAGACGGCTTACTAACTCGAAACCATCCATTTCTGGCATGACTAAATCAGTAATAATGGCATTGAATTGGCTACGATCGACTTGTTTTAAAGCTTCTTTGGCATTAGCAGCTTCTAGCACTTCAAAGCCAAGGGGTGCTAACAAATTAACTAGCACCAAGCGATTTTCCCACTTATCGTCAACTGCGAGAATTTTCAATTTAGTTCCCTGATAGCCAGCGATCGCAGTTTGTAGCTGAATTGCCGATTCCCATTTACTAGCAGAAGGTAAATCTAAATCAAACCAAAATTGGCTGCCAGCATTTAACTGACTGTTAACTCGAATACTGCCACCCATCAGTTCAATAATTTTTAAGCTAATTGCCAATCCCAAACCTGTCCCTTCTGACATCTTATTGGTATTACCTACCTGTTCAAAAGGTTTAAAAATTTTCTGCATTTGCTGTTCGCCGATCCCAACTCCAGTATCTTCAATTTGAAAGCGGATAGTGTTGATGGCGTTTAATTCCTTTGGGTTAGGTTCTAAGGCTACTGATTTTATCAGTTGAACTTTGAAAGTAACGCCCCCTCGATCGGTAAATTTTACAGCATTACCTAAGAGATTAATTAAAATCTGCCTTAAGCGTTTTTCATCCCCTTGCACGTTGGTGGGTAAGGAAGAGTCAAATTGACAAATAAAACTGATGGCTTTTTGTTCCGCTCTGAGGCGAAAGATTTGGCTGACATCTTCTAAAAATGTCCAAAAATCAAATTGCGTCGGGTAAAGTTCTATTCTCCTAGCTTCGATTTTAGAAAAGTCGAGGATGTCGTTAATTAAAGTGAGCAAATGAGAGCCACACTGATGAATAATTTTCAGACCGCTCAGATCTTGAGAGTCTAAATTTCTTGAACGCATGAGGATTTGAGCGTAGCCCAATATACCGTTGAGTGGCGTGCGAAGTTCGTGGCTCATGTTTGCCAAAAATTCGCTTTTGGCTTTGTTCGCAGCGTCGGCAGCTTCCTTGGCTATTTGCAATTCTATTTCCGTTTGTTTGCGATCGGTAAGATCGGTGTGAGAGCCGACTAAACGTAGGGGTTGACCTTCCGCATCTCGCTCGACAACCCGACCTCGCGATAGTATCCACCTGTAGCTACCGTTTTTGTGCCGCATCTGAAATTCCCAACTATAAGGTTCGTTAGTTCCACTTTTTAAATAGTCTTCTAAAGAGTCTAATATCGGCTGTAAATTATCGGGGTGAACCAGTGCTTCCCAAGAGCTAAATAGGTTAATAATTTCGTTGTCTTGATAGCCTAACATGGCTTTCCATTGGGGTGAAAAATAGATGGTGTTTGTTTGGATTCGCCAGTCCCAGATGCCTTCATTAACGCTTTCTAGAGTTAATTGATACCTTTCTTCGCTTTGCCGGAGTGTCTCTTGTATCTGTTGGCGATCGCCCATTTGTTGCTCTAATGCTTGAGTTCTTTCTGCGACTTTTTGTTCTAAGGAGTGCGAATAATCTTCTAATTGTGCGTAGGACTGCTTGAGTTGCTGGCTCATTAAATTGAAAGAAGTCGCTAAAGCGCTGATTTCTTTAACGGAGGAAGCCGTTACTTTTTGCTCGAAGTCGCCGCCAGCGATCGCGCTTGTGGCTTTACCCAAGCGCCGAATCGGTCGGGCTATCCATTCAGAAGTCACAATTCCCAAAACAGTTGCCAAAAATAGTGCCAAAAGACATAGTAAAATCGTCGTATGTCTACTCCTGTTAATTTGTTCCATAAAATCATTTTCTGGAACCGCAATTACAATTAACCAATCAATACCTTTACCATCTTCAAAAGGAACAACTTGTACGAATTCTTTTTGTCCGTTCACTAAAAACTCTAACTGCTGAGAAGTTTTAATTTCATTGAGATTGTTAAATCGCTCTGTTAAATATTTTGCAGTAGCTTTGGTTAAAATATCTTTGCTGTCAGTGGCTGGAAATCTTTGCCTATTTCGGTATGGTTTTTCTGATGTGGAAGTTGCCACTAGCATTCCGCTTCGCTCGATAATAAAAGTTTGTCCTGTTTTTCCAACTTTTAGAGTTTGCAAAAAATTCCCAATTAGGGATAAACGTACAGTTGTAAATAAGACGCCAAGAACTTTTCCGTTTTTGTCAAAAACTGGTTGACTTCTCGCCATTAGAGGTGTATGAATAACGTCGCCAAAATAAATTGGACTCCAGGTAGGTTTGCCAGCTTTTAAGCTCTGTTTGTAAACTTTCATTTTTCGCGGATCGAAATTATTCAAAACTTTGAGTAATTTCTGTCTTTCCCCTTGACTGCCTACCGAATAAATATATACCTGATTTGTATTTGTTGGCAATTGTGCATGAATTTCTAGCTTTCCTTCATCCTTAGTCTGAATAGCTACACCTTGACCTTTTTCATTTACTATTAATATGCCATTTACGCTATTAAATCGATTCTTTTGTTGCCAAATATGACGCTCCCACACTCTCATATCTTCCATGCTCAATAGGCCCAACCTAACAGCATCAGCATTAATTTGATTAACTAAATCGGGAGCAGCAAGATAGGTATGTAAATTCTGCTCAATTCTCGTGGCAATTTCACGGCGCAACTGTGCCGCTACATCATTCACAGCTTTCTGTCCGTTTTGTAACGAAAAATATCCGGTTAACCCTACGGCTGTAAAGATTTGTAAAATAAAAGGAACAATTAAGACATGGCGTAGCGGCATTTTTCGGAATTTAGAAACATTTGTACACATAACTTTTTAGTAGGAATAATGTATTTGTCTATACTATAGAGCCATAGAATATTCACTAGACGTAGGACTCTTCTGTAGATAAAGGGATAGGAAAGCAATAAGACTATAGTGCGTTACAAAAACTTTACGTTAAAATAAAAAAGATTACATTGGTTAGCATCCTCGTTGAACTATAATATGATGATACACCAATGGGAGAAGGTTAATTTTTTCCCGACCCCTAGATAGTCAGAACGTCATGCAGCTTATAATTGAAAAATCATGCTGCCGATTGGCTCTGCAAACTGGCAGATTAGATAGTCAGGACGCCACGCGGCCTATAATTAAACACCAAGGAGAAGGCTAAACCTTTATGAATAATTTATCTTTCTCAAAAAACACCCTCTTAATTGTAGATGATAATCCTACAAACTTAGGTGTTATATTTAACGTTTTAGATGAAGCAGGATTAGAAGTTTTAGTAGCTCAAGATGGAGAAAGTGCGCTGCAAAAAATAGAATATGTCACTCCAGATTTAATTTTATTAGATATAATGATGCCGGGAATTGACGGATTTGAAACGTGTTCTCGACTGAAAAGTAACCCGTCAACTTCAGGAATCCCGATCATTTTTATGACGGCTCTTGGCAACACCGATCAAAAAGTCAAAGGTTTGAGTCTTGGGGCTGTAGATTATATCACTAAACCCTTTCAAAAAGAAGAAGTATTAGCTCGAATTCAAGTTCATTTAGAGTTGCGAAATTTGACCAAAGATCTGGCAAGCAAAAATCAATTGCTCCAAGAAAAAATTGAAGAAAAAACTACTTTAGAAAAAACTTTACAACAATTGAATCAAGAATTAGAAAAACGAGTTGAAGACCGAACCTCTGAACTAAAACAAGCTCTACAGACTATACAACAAGCTCAACTCCAATTAATCCAAAGCGAAAAAATGTCTACCCTCGGTCAATTAGTGGCTGGAGTGGCTCATGAAATTAATAATCCAGTAGGCTTTATCAAGGGAAACCTGACTCATGCTGAAACTTATATTCAAGATTTATTAGAAATTGTTCATCTTTATCAGCAACAGTTTCCCTCTCCAGGTGCAGCGATTGCAACTCGTGCCGAAGAAGTGGATTTAGAGTATCTCATACAAGACTTACCCGAGCTTATTTCATCCATGAAAGTGGGCGTAGAACGGATTCGTCAAATTAGTGTATCTTTAAGAACTTTTTCCCGCGCTGATAGTACATCAAAAGTAGAAGCTAACCTGCATGAAGGGATTGACAGTGCATTACTAATTCTACAACATCGATTAAAAGCAAATGATCTACGTCCGAAAATAGAAGTTGTTAAAGGATATGAAAATTTACCTCTAGTACCGTGCTACCCCGGACAGATCAATCAGGTATTTATTAACATTATTGCTAATGCCATTGATGCTTTAGAAGATTCTCTTCAGAAGCAAAAATTGGAAGAAATTAAAGTAAATCCAAGGCAAATTATGATTGACACTGAAGTTGACCGCCATCGAAATATCGCCATTATTCACATTAAAGATAACGGTTTGGGAATGCCGGAAGAGGTACGCACTAAAGTATTTGATTATCTATTTACAACCAAGCCAGCAGAAAAAGGTACGGGATTGGGTTTATCAATTAGTCATCAGATTGTTGTAGAAAAACATTGTGGTCAACTGAGTTGCTTTTCAGAACAGGGTGTTGGGACAGAGTTCATTATTGAAATTCCTTTAGCCTAAAGGGAGAGCCTAGGAATTAACGAATTTATTGGAGACTCAACCGACAGAGCAGGGAACGTCTCTACTCGGTCAATGAGACCCTTCATTTAGACACGGTATATAGCGGTTCAAAGCAGGATTTATCAACGCCCTTGGAGAAATGATGATTTTCATCCCCGCAGTTCCCCCAGCCAATCAATAAAAATTAAGAGAAGCCGCTAGGACTTATATCAATTCCGGTTGCACCGTCAGGTGATTGTTGACTGTTAACTGTTGACTGTAGAAGGAGGGGTCGAAAAACTGAATGGTTGAGTGTTAACTGTTGACTCGATTTTATTATTCCGATGCAACCGGAAACGATATTACGCATGACAAAATGTTTATATTTTGTATAACTGCCCCTAAAGGCGATCGCTATTTCCAGAGCCGACAGAATTAAGTAAAATTACTCAAGTTGTCATTGGGAGCAGAAACATTAGACATCTCCCCAAAAGCTGAATCACCTACTGGGAGACAATTGTGCAGAATATACACAGCCAGTTGACTTAACCTCGATTTTACAAATCCCGATGAGTAAACTCCTTCGCATCCTTCCCTACATAACTCGCGGCAATATGGCCATCTCCAACAACTCGATACTTATAGGTAATCAACCCTTCTAAACCAACAGGCCCGCGAGGTGGCATTTGCTGCGTACTAATCCCCACTTCTGCACCGAAGCCGTAGCGGAAACCGTCGGCAAATCGAGTCGAACAATTGTGATAAACTCCGGCCGCATCTACTCCATTTAAAAATGTTTCGGCGGTTTCGCTGTCTTCGGTAACAATGACATCGGTGTGTCTGGAACCGTATGTATTGATATGGTTAATTGCCTCTTCCACAGAATCTACTATTTTGATTGACAAAATTAAATCGCTGTATTCTGTAGACCAATCTGTTTCTGCTGCTTCGGCAATATTTTTAAGGATAGCGCGAGTTTTTTCGTCTCCCCGCAGTTCGACTTTTTTCTGCTGCAAAGCTTCGGCAACAGTGGGCAGGAATTTGGGGGCGATCGCACTGTGAACTAACAAGGTTTCAATGGCATTGCAGGCGGCTGGATACTGAGTTTTTGCATCGACAGAAATCTCTACTGCTTTCTGAATATCCGCCGCTGTGTCTGCGTACAAATGACAAATTCCGTCGGCGTGTCCTAACACGGGAATCCGCGTGTTTGCCTGCACGAACCGCACGAAGGAATTAGAACCTCTGGGAATAATTAAATCTACATATTCATCCATTTTCAGCAGTTCGATTGTTTCTTCCCGCGTGGTAAGCAATTGCACGACTTCTGGATTAACCGCAGTTTCTGCTAATGCTTGATGTATCACTTTTGTCAATATTTCGCAGGAACGGACTGCTTCTTTGCCGCCTTTGAGAATGACGCCGTTTCCTGATTTGATTGCCAAGGATACTATCTGAATTAACGCCTCTGGGCGCGCTTCAAAAATAATGCCTAAAACGCCCAAAGGACAGGTGATGCGCTTCAGAATTAATCCTCTATCCAATTCACGGTGAATTTGCACGACACCGATAGGATCTGGGAGTTTCGCAACGTCGCGCACGCCTGCGATCGCACTTTTCAACTTGCTCTCATCCAACTTTAGGCGATCGTACAGCGGTTTCGCAATTCCATCCGCCTCAGCCGCCTTGCCGTCAGCCGCGTTCGCCGCCACAATATCCGGCGCAGCAGCTTCTAAAGCTTTCGCAATAGCCTCAATAGCTTGATTTTTGGCATCAGCGGACAAAACTGCCAACTTTCTAGCAGATACGCGCGTTTTTTGGGCAATTTCAATAATAGACATGGCAGTAACTTTTAAATAGTTTTGATTGTTGGGTTTTGAATTTTGAGTTGTGAATTGAATCCGCACAAATAAATTTCGCGCCGGTTTTCAGTCTTAACAATTCTAGAGGAAATTCTATATTTTTGTTGAGACCCCTGACAGCAATCCGCATTAACAGGTTAAAACAGTGAAGTATAGATAAAATCCCACGGTCATTTCCATTTGTCAATAACCTTTGGAGATTATTATGTCATCTCATGCCCCTTTACGCAAGGCAGGGCGAGCCGCCAAAGCCGGCGTTAAACTGATACAGAAAACTGGCGGAAATCTCGTTTTAGCTTCAGGCGTCACCATCAGCCTGCTGTTTGGTATGGTGCTAGCGCTATCTTTAGCATCAGTTTTAATTCTCAACAGTCCCGATCCAGTTACCGGATTGGCGATCGCACTTCCCATAACTCTGATTTTTAACATCGCTGCTTTTTTCCTATCGCCTTACTTGATGGACTTAAGCCAAAATTGGCTCTACAATACTCGCTGGGTTTCCCTAGCAGAAATTGAAAGCCTAAGTCCCGAAACAGCTAAAGTTATTCAGAAGGTTTGCAAGCAGAAAAAACTCTCTTCTCCGCGTTTAGGAATTATCGACGACCAAAACCCTACTGCTTTTACTTATGGTTCCTTTCCAAACAGCGCTCGCTTAGTGGTCAGTCAAGGTCTTTTTACCTATTTAGACGACGAGGAAATTGCCACTGTTTACGCCCACGAACTCGGTCACATCGTCCACTGGGACTTTGCAGTAATGACTTTAGCTTCGACTTTGGTGCAGATTACTTATTTAATTTACACTACAGCTCACAGGATGGGTCGAAGTGGTGGCGACAAAGCTAAAGATGCGGCGGGTACTGTAGCTGCTGTTGCTTATTTGTTTTACATCGCTGGCACTTATTTATTGCTGTATTTGTCGCGGACACGAGAATATTTTGCCGACCATTTTGCCGCCGAAACTACTGGCAACCCCAATGCTTTGTCTCGCGCTTTGGTAAAAATTGCTTACGGTATTTTGGAAGAAGGACAAAGGGCAAAAGAACCCAGCATTTTGTTAGAAGGAACTCGCGCTTTAGGCATTTACGATGCCAAAGCTGCCACATCTACTGGGACTGCTTACAGGATTTCTTCGCAACCAGAAAAGATTGGGCGAGTGTTTTTGTGGGATATGTTTAATCCGTGGGGTTGGTGGATGGAGTTGAACTCGACTCACCCGCTGACTGGTAAACGAGTTCGCGCTTTGAGCACTTATGCCGAACAATTAGGCTTGGATGTTGAGTTTGACATGGGCCGAATTGTCGGCGAAGGCAACGATTTGAGCAAGCGGAGATTGTACGGCAATTTTGTGTTCGATTTGCTGCTGTACAGTGCAGAAACTATGGGCTTAGCGGTGGGTTTTGCGATCGGCATTTCCCTGTATGCTGTAAACCCGATGATGATGGTTGCTTGTCCTTTAATCGGTTTGGGTACGGGAATTTTGCTCAAGACTCTGGTGATGTTCCCGAATTACCAACAAGCAGAACATTTGGATGTTTTGACCTTAATGTCTGACCCTTACGCAAGCCCTTTACGCGGTCAGCCGGCGCAACTACAAGGCGAATTAATTGGTCGCGGCGATGCGGGTTATGCCTTCGGTTCTGATTTGAAATTACAAGACAGAACGGGAATGATTTATCTGCGCTATGCTTCTCGTTTTGGGCCAATTGGTAATTTCCTGTTTGGCATGAAACGGGTTGAAAGTTTGATTGGAATGGATGTTAGCGCATTGGGTTGGTTCCGCCGGGGTGTTGCACCTTGGATGGATTTGATTCAGCTTGAAAGCGATAGCGGTACCACGGTTAAGAGTTATCACCGCTTCTGGTCTTTTGTGATGGGTACCGGTGCGATCGCGATCGGTATTGCCTCCCTCTTTATATCATTTCCTGCTTAAAAGTTGAAACGAATAAAGTCCTTACTACCAACAGGTTCATAGTAAAGACTTTATTCGCCTTAAGTCAGGGTTAAGGAGAACAGCATTCGTGCGAACATAAGCAGTTGAGAGATTAACCTCTTCCTGATTAGAATCCCTGAGTGTTAAACTAGGGGCTTAACTGATGACTGAGGATTGTTAGGTGGTTTAGCTGATTTGAATTCCGGTGTGGAGGACAATTGTTTCAAATCGATGAAGACCGAAAATTGGCTGGTATTCAACAACCCCGAATTAGGCTGTTTTTTCTTCTGCAATTGTTGACCGATCGCACAAAGTTTGCACATTATTTTAGCTCTTTTTGAGGATATAATAGTCGTTCTGGAAATCATGGGCTAGTTGCCTGATTTCAACGCTGCTAAACCCAGCTTCACTCAACATTTGCAGCGCTTTTTCTTGACCCCACATCGCTCCCAATCCCATGCCGCCGTAGGCTAAAGAAACAGTCATGCAGTGCATACAAGAAATGGTGTAGAGTAAAGGCGCAATGGGATGCTCTAGATTACCGCCGACATCCGTTGTGGCGCGGATATCTTGCATCAAATAAACACCATCGGGACGCAGAGCTTTGTAGATGTTTTGGAGTACAATATCGGGTCTGGCTTGATCGTGAATTGCATCAAATGTGGTGATCCAATGGTAGCGATCGCACTCATCCAATGTCGCAGCATCCTTCACCTCAAACTGGATATTATTCAAGTTCCGCAATTGCGCTTCGGTGTTGGCAGTGGCGATGGCTTCTCCCGAAAAATCATAGCCTGTGAATCGGCTATTCGGAAAGGCGACCGCCAGCTTATTGAGTGCTCGCCCGCTGCCACAGCCGACATCTAACACCTCAATACCCTGTTGCAACGCTTCGGTGAGTCCGGGAATTAGCGGCAGAATGTGGTCAAATAGAGCAGATACCGTGGTTTGACCGCTATCTTCTGCCATCACGGCATGAAAACGTTTGAACTCAGAGTAGGGTACACCGCCGCCTTTGTAGAAACAATCAATAATCCGGTCTTCCACCGATGCCAACACCGGAATGAATTGAGCAAAAGGAGCAATGTTGTTAGAAGCCGCAGCCCGTGTCAGGAATGCTGCATATTCTGTCGGCAAAGTGTAGGTTTTGTCGATCGAATTATAATCCACTAAGCGACCCGTTACCATTGCACCGAGCCATTCCCTCACGTAGCGTTCGTTCAATCCGGCAGCATCGGCAATTTGTTGACTGGTAGAGGGCGGCAATTCTGCCATTGTGTCAAACAGTTCGGTGCGATGCCCGATCGAAATCATGACGGCCAGGCCTCCGCTGTTGAGAATATCCAGCATCCGTTCTGCGAATGCTTCTGCTTTGGTTTGATCGAATGTTTGTGTCATCATAATTTAATGGTGATGGTATTCAAAAGTTTCTATTTGGAAAATTGGATGTTGCCAGGGGTACGATCGTCAGATTCCTGCCCGTCAATTCAACATTTCACCTATCTGTTCTTGCACCCAAATTTCAAACAATTCGCGCAGCAAACGCTGACGCATCGCTAAATCAAACTGAGCCGGAATTAATGTTTCTAATCTGACGATCGCCAGCCATCCTTCTACAGGGATAGGATGCCAAAGCTGACCGGTCCGGCTTATCGCCAACAGATGCGCCAAATTCGGGTGGATTGTGCCGAGTTCCGCCGGGCCAACGATTCCATTGACTTGAGCTTCTGGGCCTTGGGAATACTCGCGCGCCAGTTCGGCAAAGGATTGCTCTTTTTCTTGAATCCGAAAATACAGTTCGCGCGCAATTTCTGCGTCTTTAACCCGAATCAAAGAATAGATGGCTCGATCTAGCGATCGCTTGCGTTGCAGAAAATAGGACTCTAGTTTGTGATGCCAAGTTTGGTGTTTAAATTTCTCAATTTTGAGCAGCCTTGGAATGAAAACAGTCTCTAAAAATTCCCGACTCATCCCGTGCTTTTTTAGCCAAAACTGCTGTGTGGTTTCGTCGATCAGTTGATTTTGTTCGTAGAACTGCTGGCTGGCATTCACGATTTCTTCAGCGGTGCAATCGATGGGAGCGATCGCTTCATCAATGATGCTCTCGCGGTATAATTGGGGCAGCATTTGGTAGCTGGCAAGTCGAGGAACTATCTCCTCCCCAGAGATGGTGCGATTGCGGATTTGTAATAAAACTGCGGTCATAGCTGTCTGGCTTCAATTAAAGCCATTTGAACGAACAAGTGATAGGGTAAGGTGCACAGTGTACACCCTACAGATAGAGTTTTTACATCCAGGACTTTCTAGTTGGGAATCGGAGTCAAGGTAACAGAGTAATTAGTGTTACCTGTGAATTGAGAGGCTTGGAGATAGTAGTTAGTTGCAGGAGCCAAGTTTTGGACAAATCCTTCGGAAATAGTGCCTCGCTTAACCACACTTCCAATTACCTCACCTGCATCGACGGCGCGATTGTTGTTTTTGTCTTGAATCAATCGGAGATCGGCATCAGCGCTGAGATTATTGAGACCAAAGTGATAAAATCCCTGGGTATTGACAGCGAGATGAATAGTATCGGTGGTGTCGGTGTTACCCACAGAACCTTGATGAGTTCTTGGTTGGTCGTTGGAAAAGACGGCACCGAAATCATCTTCTACGGCGAGGACTTTGCTGGCTGTTCCGATCGCGTCAGCCGATACTCTCAAATTGTAGGGAGTATCGTTGAACGCACGGTTCCGATTGATTTGCACCACGTAATTGCCTGCATCAACGTCAGCAACTGCTGAGGACAAGTTGATTACTTCATCCAAACGCAATCGATCGGAAATAGCAATTTGCTTATCGTTACCATCAACTAAGCCATTGCCATTGAAATCGCGAAATAGTTGAACATTCAGATCGTCGGTCATACCAACCAGCCCAAGGTTGATATTTTTATCGCTATCCAGACGGAAACTGTAGGTGTCTTTGCTGTTGAGATTACTGATAGTGCGGCGCGGAACTACTACGGCACTATTAGATGGCAAGGTACCAAGGTCAAATTCAGCCATTTTATTTCTTTTTAAAGTGTAAAGGGATTAGTTAATTTGCTGGTTGTTTGCTTAACTTGATATCAATCTAACGAGGCGATCGTTCCGAAACCGTTCCGAAAGCGTTCTCGAAGCGTTCCCAAAGCATCCAAGCCCGATCGTCCGCGCGAATTCAAGGTTTGAGAACTTCGGCACACCAAACGCAATCGAAGGGAATTCCAGCTTTACCGTGGGCTTCTCGAATCACTTCCGCATCGGGCGCGTTCAGTTCACACACCACGCGAGTTTTATCCAGCAACGCATAGGAACGCACCCATTCAATACCCCGTTCCTGATAACACGCTAAAATTAATCGCTGGGCTTCCTTCCACTCTTCATCGGTAAAGCCATTCGGATAACTTCCCTCCCACACCTTGAGGATGGGTTCGTTCCATACAGGTGGCACACCTTCAGGTTCAATAACTTGGGCTGTCCAAACCTTGCTAAATCCCACATCGGCTTGGCGATAAGCTTGTCGCACAGACTCTGCATCGGGTGCCTCAAAGGTGCAAATCATGCGATCGCGATCGGCTGATAGTAAAGAGTAGTGCCACTTGGCATTTCTTGCCCCAAGACAATCCAAAACTCGCGTATCAGCTAACATTTCT
This sequence comes from Microcoleus sp. S36b_A4, assembly GCF_036700645.1. Classification (NCBI taxonomy): domain Bacteria; kingdom Bacillati; phylum Cyanobacteriota; class Cyanophyceae; order Oscillatoriales; family Microcoleaceae; genus Microcoleus; species Microcoleus sp. S36b_A4. The sequence goes on from NZ_JAUBPI010000006.1 coordinate 100,797, forward strand.
GCGGTGATGGGTTGATCGGCAACGGTTTCAACTTTGATAAGAGACATAATTACTTCCTCTTAATTAGTAATGACTGTTGACTGTTAACTAATGACTCATGACTAATTGTAGCGATTGAGGATTTTCCACACTCTCACCCCAATTTTTTCACCGCCTCGCAGTTGACAAAGTGAGCGAGTTGTCACCCCCCCAGCATAAACGTGGGCAAAGTCTGCTCTACGCTCGCATTCTCAGCCAATCTGTAAATGATAGTGCGATCGCACAAAAATATCAGAAAATTAAGTTCTTGCCTGATGGATCTCTTTAGCAGTCCTCAATCCAGATGCTAATGCGCCCTGCATCCATCCCCTCGTAGTAGAAGTGTGTTCTCCAGCAAAATAGACTTTACCTTCCGACTTTCCAAGTTCATCAAACAACCTTTTTTCTTGGTCTTCAGTCGGGTATGCCCAACCTGACCTCGACCAAGGGTCTTTAGCCCAAGAATAACTGGTCATCTTGCCCTGATAAGCACTTACACCAGGGAGAATCTTTTCCCATCGCTGTAGTAATTGAGGCAATTGTTGTTCCGGGGCGAGGGCATCCATAGCAAGGGCATTTTCCCCTTTCAGATAAGCTTCCAAAATACCTGTTTTTCCAGGAAAATCCCAACTGGGTTGCCACAGTTCTTCAGGACGATCCTCAAACAACCCCCAACCGTTCAACCCTTCTTTTTCCCAGAATCTTTCGGAGAATTCAACAAACATTCGTGTCGCTGCGCGATAGTTATAACCCCCAGCGATAGCAAGCTGTTTTTGAGGTGATAGTGGAGGCTGAAAATTGATCTGTCCCAAGACTGGCAAGGGAACAGTACATACTACGCAGTCTCCAGTGTATTGCTGTCCTGATTGGCACAAGACTTGAACCCCTGAAGAAGTTTGTTCAATACGAGTAACCGCAGATCCTAGATGAATTTTATCAACTAGAGCGGTAGCAAATGCTTGTGGTAATCGATCTGAACCTTGAGCAATTTTAACAACTTTTGATATGTCTCCGCCCGGTATAACTTTAGCTAAATCATCCGCAGAAATCAGAAGACGTTGCCCTTTATTCACAGCAATGTAAAGCCCATCTGGTGGTAAAAAACGCTTGAGAGGCAAACCAAAATGTTGAGCATAGCCAAGTGTTAAATTGTGATTAGACGGAATTCTTGCTGCTCCCGCTTCTACAAAATGATTTTCACTAAAATTGCCTCGCAATGTCAAAACTCTCCCTCCTACTCGCTCACGGGCTTCTAAAACCGTTACTGTATGACCTGCTGCTGCTAACTCGTAAGCGGCAACCAAACCAGACAACCCCGCTCCGACAACGATCACTTTCTGAGAGGATAGTCCTTTCTCTAATGCTCCTGGAGTTCGGGAGTTTTGGGCTTTAACTTGAGCATGGGCTATTACCGCACCAAACGTTACAGCGCTACTTAATAGAAATTGACGGCGATTCATTTTAAACATAACGGTCTACCAAATAATTACAGTAATACTAAAGGTTTGGCATAATTTAACAAAAAAGGGGAATATGAAGCAATTATCAAACAAGCGGAAAAGTTTAAAAAATTAGAAGAGCGATATGAAGTAAAGTAAAGTTCCCTGTGAGGAACACCATCCCTAATTGCAGTTCGCTACAACTAATGACTAATGACTAATAACTAATGACTAAATCTGTTCGATCGCCCGATCGACAGCAGTGCGGGCACGGAAACTCAGCGCAGGACGATCGATGCGATCGCGCAGCGATTCAAACCAGGCAGTTGCCCGTTCTCGATCGCCCAAACCTAAAGCACCCTCAATCAAAATCGCCCAAGCCAGAGCAATCTCGCTGGGATGATCGACCGTCTGAGCAGCTTGTAAGGCAGCTTCGGCGCGGGCTGTTGCCAAAAGAGGTCGATCGCACTCTAAATCCACTTGAGCCGCCCCAATCAGCACATAAGACAGCATCCGTTTGGCATCCACCTGTTGTAAAGTCGCGATCGCCTGCTCCAAAGCAGCATCGGCTCCAATTTGCTGAAGCTGATAGTTTGCTAAAGCTAAAAGTGCCTGGGCGATCGCACCTTCACTGCCTTCGCCTTTGATTTTGGCTCCGACGATCGCCATTTCCTGACAATAAGGCAAGGCCGCCGCCGGATCGCCCGCTTCCAGTTCCGTCATCGCCAAATAGCTGAGGTTATAACACTCGCACCAGCGATCCTGCTGGGCCTGGGCCAATCGCCACGCCTGTTGCAACAGAGTTCGCGCTTCCGCATAGTTCCCGTGATGGCGGTGTACGGCACCCAACCCTTGGGGAATTCCGATGTTTGTAGCGCCAACTCTCCCCGCCAGAGACTGTGCCTCCAGCAACAAAGCTTCTGCCCGCGTCATTTCCCGTCCAATTTCAGCCAAGCAAGACCCGCTATATACCAGCAATCGCACGGCAGTAACTGGACTGGATGCCCGACTTACCTCTGCTGCCCGCAGCGAGTGTTGGTGGACGTTAGCGAAGTTGCTGCGATCGAAATGTAGGATCACCAATGCCTCAAGTCCCGTGGCTTCTGCTTCTTCTAAACCGAGAGCATTTGCTTCATCGATTAAGCGGTGCACCTCCCTGTCGAGTTGAGAAACTCGATCGCCAGTAACGCCTGCGATCGCGCTAACCCGCAGCAATTTTAAATGCAATTGAATGCGAGTGCGATCGTCAACTCCTTGACACTGCTCAATCCCAAGCTGAGCCAATTCTGATGCTTCCGCGTAGGCAAACAATTTCAAGCAACGTTCGGCGGCACAGAAGGCGCTAGACGCGGCTAATTCTCGATCGCCCCCGATAGCGGCGTGACGGGCAATATCGCCAGCCCAAGCGCCTTCTGGTGTGGAGAGTTGATGCAACTTATGAGCAATTTGCAAATGTATCAAATGGCGGCGCGGTTGTGACAACTGCCGATAGACAGCCTGACGCACAATATCGTGAGCAAAGTCATAGCCGATTTCGTCACCGAGAGAGGCGCTGGGACGGATAATGGTTTGTTGTTCGAGCTGTTCGATCGCCATCAGCAATTTCGGCAGCGGATAGTCTGCCACATGAGCCACCGCTGTCGGTTTGAAGCTCCGCCCCAATGCAGCGGCCCAAGGCAAAAATTCGCGAGCCACGTCATCCAATTGGTGGAGGCGATCGCGGATCAAAGCCTCTAAATTATCAGCATGAGTAGACCGATCCTGGGACAACGCGCGGGCAACTTCCAGCGCAAACAGGGGATTCCCCCCACTATCGATAAATACGCGATCGACCACTTCTGGAGATAGCTCTAACGGATTAACCGCTTGCTGTCTGCGAATCAATTCAGCCGTTTGTTGTCGATCGAAAGGATGCAATTCCAGCGTTAGCAGCCGTCGCTCTCGTCTGAGTGCCTGCACCACCCGCGAGATGCCCGTATTCTCCTCTAGTTCCCTGGAACGCCCGGTGCAGGCGAATAAAATCGGCTTATGACTCAGCAAGCGGATGGCGTAATGTAGCAATGCCGATGAGGCTTCATCGATCCACTGAATGTCATCTAGAATGACGATTAACGCAGCCTCGCTGGCAGATTGAGCCAGCAATTGTACCACCGCATCAAACAGATGACTGCGTTCGCGCAAGCGTGCCGGAGGCATATCGGGCGGAGCTTTCCCAGGTTGAGCGAGCTCTGGGAGCAAGAAACCTAGCTCTGGCGGAATGTTGCCTGTTGAGGGCATCGCGATCGATCGCAAAGCATCAATCCAGATACCGTAGGGTCGCACCATCTCAGCGGCAAATCCGCGTCCCCACAGCACTTGAACCGCCTGTGCCGTGGCTCGCAGCTCTTCGAGCAAGCGAGTTTTGCCGATTCCGGGTTCGCCCGCGAGCAAGAGCACTGGCGATGCCTCAGCGGTGGCGTTCGCGCTGCAGTTCGCAAGCAGTATCGGCTTTGCCCACTGCTGAATCGATGCCCATTCGCGATCGCGTCCCACTAAAGGCGACAAAGCCAAAGGTGAGGGAAACAAATTCGTTTGGGGCGGCCCGGCAGAGTGAGACGAGGGTTGAATGTCGGGCGCTTCGTCTTCCAGCAACAGTTGCTCGTAGAGCTTGCGAGTGATCGCACTAGGGTCAACTCCTAGTTCCTCGCGCAGCAAAGTCATGCAGCGGTGGTAGACTTGGAGTGCATTGGCGCGATCGCCGTTCAAATGGTGCGATCGCATCAAAGCTGCGTAGCTGGTTTCGTGCAACGGATCGATCTCCAGTAAGCGCTGGGCACAGCGGATTGCAGCCCGATAATCACCCTGAGCTTCCGACAGGCGAGTCAGAGATTCGAGAGCATGGAGCAATTTCTGTCGCAGGTGTTCGCGTTCTGGAAAAATCCACTCATCCTCACAACTCGGCAGCAAATCACCGCCGTAAAGCGCGATCGCTTGCTTCCAGGCTGTTCTGGCACCGTTAACATCTGCGGCTCGTTCCGCTGCTTCTGCTGCGGCGAATGCCCGTTCAAACTCAGCCACATCCAGCACGAAAGACGCATGGGGATTCCATTGCAGGGTTTTGGCATCTGCCAGCAGGTAGCGATCGGCATCGGGGAGTCCGTGACGCAGGTGATGCAACTCCCGGCGCAAGTTGGTGCGAGCTTGGGCCTCGGTGGAATCGGCCCAGAATTGAAAGGCAAGCCGCTGACGGGTTTGCGGGATATCGCGATGCAGTACCAGGTAAGCCAACAAAGCTTGCGGGCGCTCTGTGGTGACACCGACAACGGGCTTGTCTGCACAGGAAAGGCAGAATCCGCCTAGTAGTTTGATATCTAAGGTAGAAAGCATATAGCTAGATATTATTTGTGATTTTAATCCATGCTCCGGGGTGTCAACTTCAGGAATGTCAGCAGGTGGCGATCGCTAATTGAAATGACATTGCTATACTATGTTATCCGCGCTGCTGTCTGTTTGAAGCCACACTTTTGTATTCTTAATATAAATGTAATATAGGTGCGGTATGATCGCTTTTACTACGACTCTCACTCAATGCAATTAACAAGGCCAACATGATCGCCAAAATTGCTACCATCAGCCTCTTGTTTATAGTTTTGACTCTAGCATTCAGCAACACGCTTTTCAAAAATCATCTGTTAAAACCTTTCACTGACAGCAATTTGTCCAATCAATTAACATCTGATTTGGCAATCTTGCCCGCCCAAACGGCAAACCAGGACAAAAAAAATACCATGCAACGTATTCTCGATGACAGTGCAAAGTTAGAAAAACTAGCTGGCGATTTCCAATTTATCGAAGGTCCAATTTGGCATCCAGACGGCTTTTTACTGTTCAGCGATATTCCCGCCAATATTATCTATAAATTCGGCTCAAATCAGCAAGTTGAGGTATTTCGCCGCCCTTCGGGAAAAGCCAACGGGAATACGTTAGACCAAGAAAACCGCCTACTTACTGGCGAACACGAAAATCGCCGCGTATCCCGCACAGAAAAGGACGGCCAAGTTATCACCTTGGCGGATAGATACGAGGACAAGCGGCTCAACAGTCCCAACGATTTGGTGGTTAAATCTGATGGCAGCATTTATTTTACCGATCCGTCCTATGGTGTTAGTAAAGATCAGGAAGAATTGGGCTTTTACGGTGTTTACCGACTGGCACCAGACGGAAAATTAACTCTACTGGTTAAGGATTTGGTGCTGCCGAATGGCATCGCTTTTTCACCAGACGAGCAAAAACTTTATGTCAACAATTCGGAAGCGGGATACATTGCTGTTTTCGATGTAAAACCGGACGGAACTGTTACCAACCAGCAGCTTTTTGCGGAGTTAAAAGATGCTAGTCAAGGCGGAGTTCCCGACGGTTTAAAAGTTGATGTAGAGGGGAATGTTTACAGCACCGGGCCGGGGGGAGTGTGGATTTTTTCGCCGGATGGCAAGCTTTTGGGGAAGATTTCTGTGCCTGAGACGGCGACTAATTTGGCTTGGGGAGAAAGCGATCGCAAAACGCTTTATATCACGGGAAGTACAAGTCTGTATCGGATTCGGCTTAAAATTGCGGGCGTGCAGCCTGGAAAATAATCTAAAATCGGGCGGAGTTGAAAGTAAAGCGGTTTTTATTAGGGGTAATTGACCGGGCATGATATAATCTTAGGTTTGAGAATCAGTCCTTCCCGATTCTTTAATCTCAAATCTCCAATCTCAAATGGTATTAATAGCTCGGTTGCACAAACTTCTAACTGCTACAGTCGATCGCAAATCCCGATCGCACACAATATTTTGGTTAACTCTGAGCCTGACATTTGCCGCCCTCTATGCTATTTTAGGCTTGAAGCAAGCTTTTAGCGGTGAGTATATCGTGCAAGACGATGCGAGGCAGCACGTTTTCTGGATGATGCGATTTGTCGATCCTGAATTATTCCCCAACGATTTCATTGTTAATTACTTTCAATCTGTCGCCCCCGCAGGATACAGCACCCTCTACAAATTAGCCGCAACAGTTGGTATTCACCCGCTATTTCTTCACAAAATATTGCCGCTATTTCTCGGCTTAATCTCGACTTATTACTGTTTTGGGCTTTGCCTAGAAATGCTGCCAGTGCCGATGACTGGGTTTATTGCATCTTTGCTGTTAAATCAGCATATGTGGATGACTGATGATTTGGCTTCCACAACGCCAAGAGCTTTTATATATCCGATATTTCTGGGCTTTTTATATTATTTGTCGCGCAGTTCGTTGCTGCCTTGTTTAGGGGCGATCGCACTCATCGGACTATTCTATCCTCCTTACGCCTTGGTTGCTGCTGGAATCTTAGTTTTGCGCCTGCTAGCCTGGAAAAACGGCGGTTTGCGCTTGTCGGGCGATCGAACTAATTACCTATTTTGCACTACAGGTTTGGGATTAATATTTTTAGTAATGCTGCCCTATGCCTTAGATAACTCTGAATTTGGCCCAACTTATACCGCAGTAGAAGCGAAGCAAATGGCCGAATTTGTACCAGGTGGCAGAAATGCTTTTTTTCGCCCAAATCCCAAAGATTATTGGTTGACAGGGCGGGGCAGCGGGATGTTTCCCAAGTCGCTGTTTACGCCTGTAACTCACTGTGTCGGGCTGTTATTTCCGCTGCTGCTGTTTTTGCGATCGGCTTTTCCCTTAGCAAATCAGATTCAAAGCAAAATCTGGCTTTTGCTTCAGCTATTTTTAGCATCCTCTGCGATGTTTTTTGCGGCTCACGCCACCATTTTCAAGCTATATCAACCCGGTCGCTATACAGCCTATAGCTTGCGATTTATTGTTGTTTTAATAACTGCCATCGCCCTAACTTTAATTATCGATGGAGTCGGTCTTTGGGCTTCAAAAACCACAACAACATTTGATGTAAAAAACCTAGTTGCACTAATTACGACAGCGATTATCGCTATCGCCGTTGTCCTTTATCCCTGCTTGACCGAAAAATTTCCTACCGTCGGGTATGTAGAAGGTAAAATATCGGGTTTGTACAAATTTTTTGAGCAACAACCTAAAGATATCTTGATTGCTTCAATAGCGGGAGAGACTGATCACTTGCCAACATTTAGTCAGCGTTCTGTTCTGGTGGCCAAGGAATATGCAGTGCCTTATCAGAAAGGCTACTACAGCAAATATCAACAGCGAATTAACGAGTTAATTCGCGCTCAATACACTCCCAATCGAGCTGTATTGCAAAATTTTATTAATCAATATGGAGTTGATTTTTGGATGCTCGATCGCAATGCTTTCACTCTTGAGTATATAAAGGATGATGGCTGGCTAAATCAATTTGATTCTACACCGGAGGCGAGGCTGTCTCTCAAACAAGGAAAAATTCCCGCCTTAGCTTCAGCAATGACAAGTTGTGCGGTTTTTCAGAATGAAATTCTAGTGGTTTTGGAGGCGTCTTGTATTGTGAAATAGGCTGGGAGTTAAGACGGCTTACACCCAGAAATAAATGCCTTACCATCCGCTGACGTAAAACGAAAAAAAATGGCTTTTCTTAACTAAAACTCTTGATTTTTAGGTTGAACCGGAGGCACAAAACCCGGTTTCCGGCCCTAAAATTAGTAATTTAGTGACTTGTAGGGGCAATCCCCCTGCGGTTGCCACTCCTGAGAGGTAATGTTGCGGATATGGTGCAATTAAATAATCTCCGCAATCACAGGTGAATATAGATCCGGGGTCAAGTTCGCAGACAATGAAAATTGCACAAAAGCTCGATCGCCAATTATCTCTTTAACAAAAACATGGCAACACTTTACGTCAACCCGCAAATAGGCAGTGATTCCGCAGCCGGCACCCAATCGGCTCCATTCAAAACTATAGCCCGTGCAATCATCGCCCGCGCTGCATCGGGAACTACGATTCAGTTAGCAGCGGGAACTTACAGCGCTGCTAGTGGCGAAAAATTCCCCTTGGAAATTTCTTCGGGAGTAAAACTTATTGGCAATGAAGCTAACAAAGGTAAAGGCATTCTGATTCAAGGCAGTGGCAAATTTGTCAGTCCCACCGCTGCAAGCCAAAATATCACGATACTGCTAGCAACTAATTCGGAGTTGCGCGGAGTAACTGTAACCAATCTCGATAGTCGTGGCACGGGAGTCTGGATTGAGTCAACTTCTCCGACCGTAGCTAACTGCACTTTCACTCAATGCAAGCGCGAAGGCATTTTTGCCACGGGAATCGCTAATCCTGCGATTCTCGACAACGTATTTGTGGCAAACTCTGCGGCTGGGGTGATGATGGCGGGAACTGCTAAGGGAGTAATACGGCGCAATATTTTTCAAAAGATGGATTTTGGCATTTCTCTGGAAGCTAAGTCGGCTCCTTTGATTGCTGATAACCAAATTTTGGAAAATCGCTCCGGTATAGTTTTAGCGGGGGAATCTCAGCCGATTTTACGCAATAATCGCATTGAAAAAAATACCCAAGACGGTTTGACTGCGGTGGGGAAGTCGCTGCCAGATATTGGTACTGCTCAAGATTTGGGTGGCAATATTTTTCAGAATAACGGTGAATTAGATTTGCAAAACGCGACTGGGGTTAAGATTTCTACGGTGGGAAATCAGCTCAATTCTTCGCGGATGAAAGGTTTATTTGATTTGGGCAATGTGACGCCAACTCCGACTCCTGGCAAGCTACAGTTTAGCGACATTAGCACGCATTGGGCTAAGGATTTTATTGATCGCTTGGCAAAGATGAATATTGTTAGCGGGTTTCCCAATGGCACTTTTCAACCTTACGAGATTGTAACTAGAGCTCAGTATGCGGCTATGTTGGCGAAGGCGTTTGAATTGGTGCCGCGCCGTGATGCGACGGTTTTTAAGGATGTGGCGGCCGATTTTTGGGCCAAGGGAGCGATCGACCAAGCTAATCGAGCTGGCTTTTTGGCTGGATATCCAGACAGCACGTTTCGCCCGGAGCAAAATTTGACTAGAGTTCAGGCGATCGTATCTTTGGTAAACGGCTTGCAGTTGGGCGGCGGCAACCCCAATTCTTTGAGCGTTTATGTCGATCGAGCTCAGATTCCCAGTTTTGCCACCGACGAGATAGCAACCGCCACAGAGCGTAAAATCGTGGTCAACTATCCCGCGCGCGAAAAGCTTTCCCCCGCCCACGACATCACCCGTGGCGAGATATCCGCCCTCATCTACCAAACTCTGGTAGCCACAAAGCGGGCCGAGCCAATTAACTCTCCCTACATCGTCTAAGGGAATTGGGAGACAAGGGAGAGGATAACTTCGGGTACAAAGAACTCACATCTTGCACCATTCTCGCTGAACAGGCTTTCCGGCCTGTTCCACAAAGAGTAGATTAACCTGAGTTCGGGTTAAGCAGAAGAGAGAAAAAAGGCATCGATATTGAGAGAAGGCTTTTTAGGATGAAGGCAATAGGCAATCAATCCACAGACCAAGTTGACTAAGAAATTGACCGGACTGCGACGGGTGAGAATGCTCAATCTGAGAGAAGTTTTTTAGTTGGTCGATAATCCTCTCAATGATGGAGCGTTTGCGCGTTAGTAGCTTATCCATCAGTGGCATCAGCTTATTTTTCATATTGCACTTTGGCTGTGTAATCAGTTGAATCCCAATCTGGGTTCAAAAACTTGGCAGAAATCATCGACAGCGCAAAATAGTTCTTCTAAGCTAATCATGGGACGAGCATGTAAAGCTTTGGTGTGATGACTTTTAGCTTACTTGCTTGTCTCTTTCTTATCCCGAACTCACGTTACATATAAATCGCACGGCTCAGACGAACCCCGAAATCGGCATCCGGATTTGTCGTGGCGTCACCAAGCCGCTCTTGCATCACTGCAACTGCTAAGTCCCGGCGCTTTGGCGATCGTGATGCGTCGGCAGATGCCAGCGCTGCCGCCATCTGTTCGCGCGTGAGATCCGTGCAATAGCAGGGCGTGCCTGGTTGCTGACGCCACGAATCGGCGAGCGTTCCGGCGTCGAAAGCATCAAGCCCGGTGTCTTCGACGAGCGCCATCGCCACGGAGCGATCCTTCTCGCGGTCAGCAGCCACAGGGAGGGCGATACGGTCAGGACTTCCAGCAGGCTTGCCCTTGGTGGCGAAGGAGCCAGACCCGATCGCGTTCCACGCCTTGGCAATTGGCCGGCCTAGCTGTTCGGCCACCCAAAGGCTCTCAACCTGCCCGGCCTCGATAGCATCGATCTTGTCGTCGCGGTGGGGATAGTAATTGGACGTGTCTATGACGACTGTCTCGGCTGGTAGGTTGGCGATCAGCGGCACGATTGTGGGAATGCGGTTGAGAGGGATCGAGAGGATCACCACGTCAACGTCCTCCACCGCTTGGGCCGTCGAGACCGCGCGTGCACCAAACTCCAGCACATCGGCCTCGATCGTCTCTGGGCCGCGAGAGTTAGCCACCTTCACGTCATGTCCGGCCGCACTGAGTTTGCGTGCCACAGTCTTCCCGATATGGCCAGTGCCTAAGATCCCGATGTTCATTTTCTTCGTGTCAACCATGATAAATAATCCTTTTACGGAGTTGTTTGACGGGGTATTGCCAGCCCGTTCAACGTGTCGCGAAGTTCGGCAAGGTCTTCATCGGAGAGACGGCAGGCTGTCTCGATCTTTTCAGGGATCGAGCACGCTGCCTCGCGAAGTGCCTCGCCCGCTTCTGTCAGATCGATAAGAACGCGGCGTTCGTCCAGCAGGTCACGGGTGCGCGTCACCAGCCCCGCGCTCTCAAGGCGCTTTAAGAGGGGCGTCAAGGTTCCGTTATCCATACCGAGTTCTTGCCCTACTTCCCCAACAGTGCGCGGGGTGCTCTCGTAGAGAGCCAGCATGACCAGAAACTGAGGATAGGTCAGGCCCAAAGGCTCAAGAAAGGGCCGATGAAGCCGAATGACGCGGTTCGACGCACTATAGAGGGCAAACGAAAGCTGCCTCCCCACCTGCCGCCGTTCGTTGATGTTCGAGTTGTTATCCATTTAAAAATCCAGTCAACAACTATTATATAGCGCACTACATAATAGTTCAATACCTATAATTCACTTTTTTTCTGGGTTTTCTACGGTGACCCCCTATAAGCGCGTGTTTCATAGGGCGTGAAATTGGCGTTTCGCCGGCTTTAGCTTGGTGAGCCGAGCCGCTTGAGCATGAGGCGGATCGTGGACACGTATACGAAGGCTTCTCCGCTAGGTGGCAGCGCCTCATAATCTTTGCTCAGACGCCGGTTGCGACCCAGCCAGGCGAAAGTGCGCTCTAGTGCCTTCATCCTAAGAAGCCTTCTCTCAATATCGATGCCTTTTTTCTCCCTTCTGCTTAACCCGAACTCTGGTTAGAATATCTTGTGGGGTGGGCCGGAGAGCCCGCCCTGAAAGGATTATTGAGAATGGTGCAATATCTCAGAAGAACCAACCCATATCCCCTCACTCTCACTCACTCTCACTCACTCTCACCCACTCCCACTCTGCCAAGTCTTGATTTGCGAGTACCCGAATCGTTTTATGATTAAACATTAAGAAATTAAGTAAGCAATCCTTAAGGTTCGACTGTCAAATTATGGCTAAAATTCAATTTTCTCGGGGTATAGACGAAGATGCTGTGCCCGAAGTGCGCCTAACCCGTTCTAAAACGGGAGCTCAAGGCACGGCCACGTTTATCTTTGAAAATCCCAAAGCTCTCAGCAGCACCAGTACCGAAGACATTACTGGAATGTACATGATCGACGAAGAAGGCGAACTCCTCACTCGCGAGGTTAAGGCTAAGTTTATCAACGGTCAGCCTGCTGGTTTGGAAGCTCTTTATCTAATGAGAAGTCCCGAAGAATGGGATCGATTTATGCGTTTTATGGAACGCTACTCGGAATCAAACGGCTTAGGATTTAGCAAGGCATAATTGATGGGGAATAGGGCATGGGGTATGGGGCATGGGGTATGGGGCATTAGTTATTGGTTGTTAGTTATTTGATAATGAATAACTAACAACGAAGAAATAACAACTAACTAATGACTTCTTCGCTTTTCCCTCTTCCCTCTTCCCTCTTCCTGCTTGCTTCTTCCTTCTTCCTTCAACATCTGTTATATGACGCAAATTCCTCACCCCGACTTATCTAAAATAACCGTAAACTGCGCTATCATTACTGTTAGCGACACCCGCTCGGCGGAAACAGACAATAGCGGCTTGTTAACTAAGAAGCTGCTAAAAGATGCGGGTCACTCTGTGGTAGCTTACACTGTTGTTAAAGATGATGCAGCCAAAATTGTATTGCAAATGCAGGCTTTTTCCCAGCGTGAAGATGTAGATGCAATCATTTTTAACGGCGGCACGGGCATCGCTCCCCGAGATACGACCTATGATGTGATGGAGAGTTTGCTTGACAGGATTTTACCAGGATTTGGGGAAATATTTCGGTTTTTGAGCTATCAAGAAATTGGTTCGAGGGCGATCGCCTCTCGCGCAGTTGCAGGCGTCTATCAAGGCAAGTTAGTCTTTTCTCTTCCGGGCTCTAGCAATGGCGTGAAACTAGCTGTGGAAAAGCTAATTTTACCGGAATTAGTTCACTTGGTGACGCAGTTGCGCGGAGGGTGATATCAATTCCGGTAACACTCCTTATGATGGGGAGTGGGGAGTGATCCGTGGGGGAATGTGGAATTGCGCGACCTTGACTTGATCATTCCCATCCAACCGGAAACGATATGAGGTCGCTTTCTTCAATCTCTTCAATCTCTTCAATCTCTTCAATCTAAAATCTAAAATCTAAAATCTAAAATCGAGTGGCTGCATTCACCGCAAGAAACGGGTGGCTTTGAGCCTACTCTATGGCTAAAGTGAGGAAACATCACTATTCCCTTGACTTAGACTAGATGATTTCGATGCAGAATGCCAGTGTCTATGCTAGCGAAGATTATCACCGGATTGCTCGGGCGATCGCCTTTATGCGACAACACCACCTAAACCAGCCGAATCTGGCAACTGTGGCCCAACACATAGGACTGAGTGAATATCATTTTCAGCGGCTATTTACTCAATGGGCCGGCATTAGCCCCAAGCGGTTTTTGCAATATCTGACAGTTGAATATGCCAAGTCAAAAATCACTCAGACTAAAAGCCTTCTCGACTTAACATTGGACGTGAGGCTATCAAGTCCCGGACGATTACACGATTTATTTGTGAACTTAGAAGCAATGTCACCAGGTGAGTTCAAAGCAGGCGGAGCAGGTTTACAAATTCGCTATGGTATTCATGATACCCCCTTTGGCACATCTCTAATCGCGACAACTGCCCGTGGTATTTGTAATCTTTATTTTTTGGAGACAACAGACGAACAAACCGCCGAACAAAGACTGCAATTGACCTGGAAAAAAGCTGAAATCATTCGTGATGAGCAAGCCACTCAATCATTGCGTGACCTGATTTTCACTTCAGAAACTCTCAGCGAGCAAAAATCACTAACGCTTTTGGTAAAAGGCACTAACTTTCAGATTCAAGTTTGGCGAGCACTTTTGCAATTGCCATTTGGGGCGATCGCAACGTATCAGACTATAGCTCAAATGGTAGCACGCCCAACTGCTGCTAGAGCTGTAGGAAATGCGATCGGTAAAAATGCGATCGGCTATCTAATTCCGTGTCACCGAGTCATTCGAGAATCTGGAGAACTCGGTGGCTATGGCTGGGGAGTAGAACGTAAAACAGTCATGTTAGGTTGGGAAGCTAGTCATACAATTTGCGATTGATTATCCTTTTGGTTTGTTTGTGTGGCAATTATGAACCGCCCGGTAGGGAAAGCCTAAATAGCCTTCTTGACCCGATTATGCAGCCCTACTTGAGACTCCGATTGTAGAAACCAGCAACTTTGTCAACGTACATCTTTGGGTTCGTATTGTAGCTTTCTGGATGTTTCTTGGCATTGGTTTCCCAATATTCGGCCCCAGGATATGCTTCTCTGAGTTGACGGGAGTTTTCTATAGGAGTATAAGGATCGATCGCACTGTGAATAATCAAAACTGGTCTAGGGGAAATACGACCTATCTCCTGCACTGGCTTAGAAGAAGTTAGATCATATCCAGTCAACAAATGTCCAAACATCATGGTAGAAAGAAGAAATATCCCAGGTAATCCTGAAGCTGACTGCCAATGCTTCTGAATAATTGGATAAACCTCTGCGTAACCACTGTCAGTGACCACTGCTCCGAGGTCAGAGTCATCTGCTGCTGCTCCAAGTACAGCAGCAGAACCCATTGAAAAACCTAAAACCCCAATCTTTTTTGGCTTAAAGCCCCTGATTTTAAGCCAATCCACTGCTGCAATAACATCTCGCCTTTCTGTAATTCCAAAGGTGAAACGAGAATCAGCACTTTGCCCATGTCCTCGCAGATCGATCATAAGTATCGAAAAGCCTTTTTGATTCATAGCTGAACCAAACTCGGCAAACTTTCCAGCAAGCTCACAAGTCCGACTGGAATTCAATCCATGCACTAAAATTAATACCTTATCTGTCGCTTTTTCTGGAATAAACCAACCAGCAATCTCCACGCCATCAGGTGCACGAAATCTTACATTTTCAGGAGGAACAGCAAAAACAGATGCTTTAAGAGGGTCAAAGCATCTGTTTGGCTTTGAAAGAGTATGTCCTGCATAAGCGGAGATGCCGAAATAGCCAACCACTAGAAATGCTGAGATACCAGAAGCTAACTTGATACAAAGATGCTTTTTGGCTTTCATCTATTTTGTTACCTAGTTCTTGAAGATTATTTTCAGCGAATGTTCGATATAATTTCCTGGCTGCATCGGTACCGCGTTAGGAGGTTGAGTGAAATATTCCCCCGACATTCTTACCTTGTTGCATTAAATTGTTGAAAAGGTCTACAGCCAATTTGGTAGACCCAATATAATACTCAATACCTCTTTGATGCAGCAGTTCTTCTGTTTCGGGACAGGTATAGTCATTTCAAATAAATGTGAGACAGAGGCAAGATCATGATAAAATCGATAAAAATAGTTAATTAGAAAAAAAT